>CAZSMA010000008.1:0-24101 GCA_964608065.1 uncultured Methanosarcinales archaeon | reverse complement strand
ATTATTCAAAAATTATGTATCCTGCTAAAAACGCAAAGAAATTTTCCTTGTCTGATAATACCCATCTAGGAATTTTATCTTGTTTGTATAGTAAAAAATTAAATGAATCATTTAAATATATAGTAGCCCTTTTTTCTTCCACAAACCCAGATTTAATATCTCTTATTTTAACTGGACCATAATTTTTGAATAATTTTTTAACAAGATTTATTTGTGCAGGTATGGTTGAATTACATTGTATAGTTAGGGTTCTGCCTCTTTCATTAATTTTTCTTACATTTAAATCTCCTAAAGCAAAACCTAATAAGTATGCTTTATCCGTTTGAGATCCATCAAAATTTTTTTTCTTGTATTTTGTATTAGCTTCTACAGCATCTCTTGATTTAATATTGTTTTCTTTTAATCTCCTACTAATAACACTGTGATGACAATTATATATTTTTGCAATCTTCAATACAGATAGTTTTCTTTTAAGATATAGTTCTTCTAGTTTTTTCTTTGGAATAATAATTTTCCTTTTTAAATTATTTAGAGTATTAGCTTCTGACAAAGACCTAGCTTTTATTCCAAAATTTTTCATACTCTTCCATACATACCAATAACTATGACCAAGTTTTTTAGCAACTTGATTGATTGAAAGTTTTTTATCTACATATAATTTTTTAAGTTCACTTTTCGAAATTTTATAATTTTTTTTCATTTTAGATATTATGATTTCTAGTGTGAAAAATAAATTTAAATTGAGAAAAGGGCAAAAAATTACTATGTATGAAATTTAAATAAACATCCATTTCAACCACCCCTATACAAAGGACTCATCTTCCTTAGATTTTTAACAATTTCTTTAATATTTTTTATTGTATAGTTTATTTCTTGTTCAGTGTTATACCTAGATAAACTAAATCTTATTGTGCCATGAGCTATCTCATGCTTTAAACCTATTGCTAATAAAACGTGGCTTGGTTGCAAGCTCTGAGATGTACAAGCAGATCCTGTTGAAACTGCAATTCCTTTATTATCCAAATGTAATAGTATAGATTCTCCTTCAATAAAATTAAATGAAACACTGACATTATTGCATAATCTATTTGTTTTAGAACCATTAAGATGAGTATCTTTTATTTCTAATAATCCTTTGATTAACTTATCTCTTAATTGTGTCATGTAGTTTATATGTTGTTCATTAGTAAGTTGAATTGCTTTTGCAAAACCAACAATAGCTGGAATATTTTCAGTTCCTGGTCTTAGATTAGATTCATGGTGACCTCCATGCATTAAAGGATGTATTTTTGTACCTTTTCTTATGTATAAAGCAGCAATGCCTTTTGGACCGTGTATTTTATGAGCAGACATGCTTATTAAATCGATATTCATCTTTTTAACATCAATTTGAACTTTGGTAAAGCTTTGGACAGCGTCTGTGTGAAATAACACTTTATGTTTTTTACAGATTTCTCCTATTGCTTTTATGTCCTGTATTGTGCCTATTTCATTGTTAGCATGAATTATTGAGACTAAAATTGTTTCTTTTGTTATGCTTTTCTTTAATTGTTCTAGATTGATTAATCCATCTTTATCAACATCAAGATATGTAACTTTAAAACCATTTTTTTCTAAAAATTTACATGTTTCTAAAACAGCAGGATGTTCTATTTTTGTAGTTATTATATGATTGCATTTATCTCTGTTTAGATATGCTGTTTCTTGTAATGCTATATTATCAGATTCTGTTCCACAGCTTGTGAAAATAATTTCTTCAGGTAAAGCATTTATCTTTTTTGCTATGATTTCTCTGGATTGTTCCAGAGCTTCTTTTGCTTTTTGTCCAAAAGAATGCAATGAAGAAGCATTTCCATATTCTTTAGTGAAATATGGCTGCATAGCTTTAGCTACCTCAGGATCTGTCTTAGTTGTTGCAGCATTGTCTAGATAGATTTTTTTTTGCATGTTTCCCCACAATATTTGTGAACATGTTTTTTAACTAAATTTAATATTGGAATTACAGTGTCTTTATTCAATGAGTAAATCTTTTTTTTTCCTTTTCTTTCAACATCTAAAAAATTGCATTCCATTAGTTTTTTCAGGCTATGGCTTACTTTGCTCTGTTCTTCTTTGATTAGATTGGATATTTCAGTAACTGATTTAGGACCATAGATCAGAGCTTCAATTATCTTCATCCTGGTCTTATTACTAAAAGTGTCAAAAAACAGATTATATGAAGCACATTTCATATGAAAAAGGATTCATATGTAGTATTTAAAGGTATCTGTTTTGTGAAGCAAAATAGGAACCTTAAAAATACGTAGTATTTTCATTGGTTTTGGTTTTAGAATTAAATAAAAAAATAAAAAAAAACTTAACAACAACAGCAACCTTTTTTCTTTGTTGTTTTCTTTTTTTTTTCCTTTTTTTTTTTTTTAGCCATTATAAATTACCTCAGAAATTAAATTTTTTTTTTTTTTTTTAAAAAAAAAAAAAAAATAAAAAAAAAGAGATATTATCGGCGTTTTTTTCTTTTGGCCGTTTTTTTTCTTGTTACTTTTTTTTTTGTTATTTTTCTTTTTGCTTTCTTTTTTGCCATTAGACTATCACCTCTATAATTATTATTTTATGCGCTGCTAGTATAAATACTTTTTCATTTCAAAAGATTTATAAAATAGAAAATTAAAATTTTTACTATGGCTGATACATTAGTTTTTATAAAAAAGCATATTGGAATTATAATTGCTATACTAACTATATTATTGTTATTTTTTATAGGTTATTCTTATGGACGTTCTGCTAGATTTAACCTTATAATTGTTTTTGGAATGTTATTTATCTCAATGTTCTTTATGATTGTTAGCTGGGTTTATTGGCCAAAATAAGAATGTCCTCCCCATTAAGTCAATAAAAACTATAAACCTCATAGGAAATTTTATATATTATTATCTATAAAAGTATAATATAATGAAATTAAAGCTATTATTAGCAATAATTTCTTTATTTCTTATAGCTGCCTGTATACAAATAGAAAATGTACAAGAAGAGATTATTGAAGAAAAAAATCCATGTTCTGATATTGTATGTAATGAAAACCAGTATTGTGTTAATGGAACTTGTGTTTGTGGTGATGGCTTTAAAGCGTGTGGAGAAATGTGTATAGTTAAAGATGAATGTTGTACTGATAAAGATTGCAAAAAAAATGAAGTTTGTAAAAACAATAAATGTGTTTTTTCATGTGATAAAATACTTTGTTCTTATAATGAAGTATGTGATGAAGACTTAAAAGAATGTGTTTGCAGTCCAAATAGTAGATTCTGTAATTACCAACAAAAATGCCTTCCATTTGATATATGCTGCGATAACTTTGACTGTGAGGGGAATCAAAAATGCACTATAACTAAGTTTTCTGTAAATGTTTGCTTTGAAGGAGAACAAAAAGCATGTAAATACATTGGAGAAGACAGTTTTGTTTATTTTAATCTGTATGATAATAGATATAAGTTCAAATTAGAAAAAATATACTCAAATGCTGAAATTAAATACTCTGTAGATGATGCTCCTCTTGAAATATTAAAACTTGGAGAAAGAGTTAAGCTAGCACCAAGGCTTTACATTTATTTACAGGAGATTAAGGAACTTGGCGGAGTTTGTGGATATTAGAATAACATAGATATTCCAATCAATATAAATAAAATTCCTGCTATTATTGATATTGTTTTCTTATTTATTTTCTTTGTCAAAAATTTACCTAAGAATACAGCTATCAATGAAAGTAATGTTAAAGCCAGAATAACTCCAATAAAAACTAATATAGGGTTGAATTTTGTAGCAAACAATCCAGAAGCAATTTGAGTTTTATCTCCCATCTCAGATAACAACACTAATAAAAATCCAGAGAAAAAAAGGGTTTTTAATGGAATAATTTTTTTTTATTTTTTTATCACTTATTAATATAATTATTCCAAATATGATAAAAATGATTGCAGCACCAATCTTAATATAATTCATAGGAATAATATTTTTTATAAAATCTCCAAGAAGTATTGCTAATCCGTCTGCTATGATAAACGCAAGGATCACCCCCGATAATAATTGAAGGTGTTTCTTAGTCTTTGAAGCTAATAAAAGAACTGCTAATTGTGTTTTATCTCCTAGTTCTGCTAATCCTACAGCTAAGAATGGTATTAAAATATCCTGGATCATTTTAAGTTATTAATGTCTGCAACAAATTAAACAGATAACCTGTGAATATAATTGCTAATGTGACTACTCCAAAGAATATTAGTATAAGTTTTAGTTTCATTGCTCTTCTTAATATAACAGCTTCTGGCAGGCTTAAAGCTGCTGTTGCCATCATAAAGACCAATGCTGTTCCTAATGGAATTCCTTTATTGAACAGGACAACAGCTATAGGAACAATAGCTGCACAGCTTCCATACATTGGAACACCTAATAAGGCTGCTATTGGTACTGTGAAGATTCCGCCTTTACTGATTATTCCCTGGATAAATTCAGAAGGAACATAATTATGGATTGCTGCTCCTATTCCAACTCCAACTAAGATCCAAATCCATAATTTTTTTACAATGGAATTAGCTTCATTTATTCCAAATAAAATACGTCCTTTAACTTTTTTGTAGACTATTTCTTTTATGTTTTCTCTTTTTGTGATCAAATCTTTTACAAGATATTTCTCAAGCTTCATGCTTCCTAATATTAATCCTGATACAACTCCAATTAAAATTCCACTTATTACGTATAATAGGGTAATCTTCCATCCAAAGAACCCAAGCATCAGAACAACAAGATATTCATTGACTAAAGGAGATGTTATTAAAAAAGAGAATGTAATGCCTAATGGGATTCCTGCTTCTAGGAATCCTAAAAATATAGGGATAGATGAGCATGAGCAAAAAGGAGTTACTGCTCCAAATAAAGATGCCATTAAATTTCCTACACCTTTTCTTTTGCCTGTAAGCCATTTCTTAACTTTATGCTGCGGAATATATGTTCTTAAAAATCCTATTACTGCTATCATAACAAACAATAAAAGAACTATTTTTATAGAATCATAAATAAAAAAATTCAGGGATTGTGCTAGTCTTGAATCTGCACTTAAACTTAAGACAGAATACACAAACCAATCAACAACTACTTGGAGCATTCTTCATCAGAATCTCCGCAGCAACAACATCCTGTGTCTTTTGATTTCTCTTCCATCTTTTTATCCATTTTGTTAAATAATTTGCTGAAAAAGTTTTTTTTTCTCATTTTAATTCCTCCATTCTTTAGTTTAACCCAATACAGAAGATATAAATTTACCTACATAGTGGGTTGCTATAATAACAATAATTGCAATAATCAAATGCTCTGCAATCATTTTTATTGGATTTGCTTTTTGTTCTTTAGCAATCTTATAGCTAAAGAGACCTAATACAGATAATCCATAAATAACACTAAATATAACAGCAGTTGATAGTTCAAATAATAAAACAGGAATAATAAATGTCAATGCAAAAATTAGTTTTGAGAAAAAAGTAGAAGTAGTTGACATCCATATTTCTTTTGAAGTATGTTTGCCTTCAGATTCTTCTGACATGTGAATTCCAAGAGCATCTGAAAAAGCATCTGCTATTGCTATAGTCAGTATACCTCCAAGAACTACTAGTTTTGAATGTGTTCCAGAGTTTAGACCAACCATCAATCCAAGAGTTGTAATTACACCAGAAGTCATACCAAAACTAAACCCTGTTTTTAGTGAATGTTTCATTATAATTATTTTATTTCTTTTTATCTATAGCTTCTCCTAATCTTTTCAGTGCCAGAACATAAGCTGCTGTTCTCATGTCAATGCTTTTTTCCTTGGAAATGTTGTATACACTATCAAATTCACGAACCATTATTTCATGTAATTTTTTGTGGACTTTGTCTAGTTCCCATTTCTCATCATGCATGTTTTGATACCATTCGAAATAGCTAACTGTAACTCCTCCTGCATTAGCTAATATATCTGGCAGTATTAAAACTCCTTTTTTATGAAGGATATCATCTGCTTTAGGGTTTGTAGGGCCGTTTGCCAGCTCTAGAACTATTTTTGCTTTTATGTCATTAGCATTTTTACCTGTAATCTGGTTTTCTAAAGCTGCTGGAACCAATACATCAACATCTAATTCAAGAAGTTGTTCATTTGTTATATGATTGTGTTCAACATCAGTGCAGACACTTCCTTTATAATAAACTCCGTCAACCATTCCTTTGTCTGCTTTGTGTTTTAGAACAGATTCAGCATGAAGTCCGTTAGGAGCATGTATTGCTGCTTTTGAATCTGAGACTGCAACAATTTTGTAGCCAGCTTCTTCAGCTAATTTTGCAAAATGGCTTCCTGCGTTTCCGAATCCCTGTATTGCGACAGTTGTATCTTTAGGACTTTTTCCCAGATGTTTCATAGCTTCCTGTAAAACAAAGAATCCTCCTCTAGCTGTAGCATCATCTCTTCCTAAGCTGCCTCCTTTTTCAACAGGTTTTCCTGTTATTACAGCAGGTGTTGGTTTGCCAACTATCTTGCCATATTCATCAGCCATCCATTCCATTATTGTTGGATTTGTATAAACATCTGGAGCTGGAATATCTTTTTCAGGCCCAATAAATGAATGCATTTGCCTGATAAATCCTCTGCTCAATGCTTCCAGTTCTCTTAATGATAATTTTTTTGGGTCAACTTCTATTCCACCCTTACCGCCACCATAAGGAATATTAACAACAGAACATTTTATGGTCATCCAGAATGCTAAAGCTTTGACTTCGTGCATATCAACCTGCGGATGATATCTTATTCCTCCTTTTGTAGGACCTCTTGCATCATTATACTGGACCCTATAGCCATTAAATACTTTTAGATCTCCAGAATCCATTCTAACAGGTATACTAACCTGGATAATTCTTTGAGGGTGATGCAAAATTTCTACAGCATCCTTACTAACCTCAACATGCTTTAAAGCTTTCTTTAATTGATCTTTTGTGTTTTCAAAAACGTTTTTTGCCATGTTAAAAAACCTCCTTGTTTTTTTACATCCTGAAAATCTTTGATTTTCATGATTTTCTCACCTCATAATTCTAAATATGTCGGAAATCAGAGATTTCCGAGCATGCTCAAAAACCACAGTTCACCTTTGCGATAGGCAATATGCAATTAATCTATGACAAGTGGTTTTTGATATATAAAGAATTCCTCCCCATAAAACAGTTAATTAATGGATGGATATATAAAGTTTTTTATTTTATCTCTTCTACTTTAATACATTCAACAGGACAGCTATCAACTGCTTCTTGGTTGCAGCCAACCTCGTCTAGTTCGTTTTTTTTAGGAATAGCCTTATGATCATCACCCATTCTCCAGTTTTCCTCGCAGACACTTACACAAGCTCCGCAGCCAATACAATCCTCTTTTATGTGTTTAATTCTGAATTTAGTCATGTTATCACCTTCTTAGGTTTTAATATTTAATCTTCAACAGAACTCATTAATAAAAGTTTCTATTTTTGTTTTTTGGTTACTGCTTTGTTCATCTCTTTAATCATCTGGTCTAATTTCTTTTTATCCAGACCATGTGCTAAAGCTCCTTGTTCAATTGTTTCAAAAGCAGCAACATGGCAGCCAATGCAATGCAAACCGTATTTGAACATGACTTCAACTGTTTCAGGATATTTCTGGACTGTTTCTCCTAAAGTCATATTTTTCTTTATTTTTTCCATTATTATTCCTCTGAAATTTTGCTTACATTAGGCCCTTTTTGTTTTAAATATTTTGAGCTTTTTCTTTTGTTGTAGGGATTTTCAGAAGGAGAGCTTAATGTTTCAAATGTTAACTGACAGATTTTTGAGCCAGGCCATAGTTTGACTGGAACTTTGCTTAAGTTTGTAATTTCTAAAGTAAGTTGTCCTTCAAAACCTGGGTGAACAGAACCTGCAGTGCTGTGTATAACTATTCCTAGTCTTCCCCAACTAGACCTTCCATCCATTCTTGCTATTAAAAAATCTGGTAATTTAATGTATTCTTTAGTGTTAGCTAGAATAAATTCTCCAGGATGAATGATAAATGGTTTATCCTCTTCCATCTCATATAATGTTGTTAAGTGACTAGTATCATTTTTTCTTGGATCGATATGAGTCATTTCACTATGCCTAAAAACTCTGAATTGGCTGCCAAGCTTTAAATCAACACTGCTTGAGCCAATCTGATCTTCTTCTAATCCTTCAATAACTATCTTAGATTCTTTCAAATGTTTCTTAATATCTCTATCGCTTAGTATTGTCATTATTACCCCCTTAGATAAACATATTATAACTAATATTAATTACTTTTGGTTTTTGTTTTTTTTTTTTTAGAAATAATTCAAACCAGTGTTCTTATAGATAAATTTTAAGTCTTTAATCATGACACTAAAAGCATTTTCTACTTCAGTCATTGTAATATGCCCGAAATTGCCTTCATAGACTTCTACATCAGGTGCTTTATCTTTTATTTTTTTTGTGAGTCTTCTGACATTATCTTCTCCAAAAACAAGATCATAGTTAGCTTGAACTATACGAAAACCGCCTAACTTATCATTTCTTGATAATCTATTAAGATAATATTCATAGTTCCCAGGACTTATAACAGACCAAATTTTTCTTAATTTATCTTCAGAGATATGTTCTCTTATTACAGACGCTTCAGGCTTAGTAGATATTCCATTCATAAAAGATTCTGTATAATCATCTGCAATATAATGGAAAACTCCAAAATCAAAAATATCCTGTGCAAATAAAGCTGCTAAAATCCCTCTGAGTGAACCTACACTGTATGGGAATAGCCCCACTTGGTCAAATCCTTCGTGTTCTTTCAACCAGTTTCCAAAATATTGTAAGTCCAATACATCCTGCCAGACTCTTTTTATAGTCAATCCTATGTTTGGACCAAGAGTGTGGTGATGCCTATTTTTCTTTTTTTTATCTCCGATATGGTACTGATATGAGGGTAAAAATAAACCAGTAGATATTGGCAACATTGTTCTTCTAATAAAATTTATTCCTCTAAAATATTTAGTTGGATCAGAATTCCAGTGTTTGAGCATGATTATACAAATATTATGTCCGCTTCTCCACTTAGGCTGTCTTACATAAGCAAATCTTGCTTTACTTCCTCCAAGCAATGATTGAAATTTCACATAACCGTTTTCTACACTTACTTTTGGTTTTGCATAATTTCTGAAATTCATTTTTTTTTCCGGATCTTTCCACCAATCAGAAACAAAATTTTCTAGAATACTAAGTGGGTTGCCTTTCTTATTTTCAAGAAAAATGTGATCAAGACCATAATCAAATTTAGGGGGAACTCCACTCAATCTTTCCATATATTCTGATGCATATTTTCTTTCTCTCCTTCTTATTCCATCAGGAGAATTTCTCCATAAGTTAAATCTGATCATTAATTATACCTTTATTTATAATTTCCAAGCTTTAGCAAATGCTTCAAAGCTTCTGTCAAATGTTTTTTCTATCTCTGGTGGGAAGCAGCAAGCAGGTAATTCTTTGCTTTCAACATGATGTTTTATACATTCACAACACATGCCTTTTCTACTACAACCAGGATAAGTGCATTTGCAATGTTCTAAGTTAGATTCTTTTTGACATTCCATGGTATCACCTCTAGATTCTTAATTCAACCTTCTTAACATATTTCTCTAATATTTTCTTAAACTTATCAAATTCTTCTTTCGGATATGGATGTTTTTTTTCAAAAGCTTTGTCTAATGTGTTTAATGGCCTGAATTGCTGCAAAGCATATAATTTTGCTCCTTTCAATAATTTACCAATCTCTTCTGCGTCTTTTTCTGTAAAGAAGTCTTTCACCACAGTCGTACGAAATTCATTATCAACTTTGTTTTCTTTAATTAATTCAATGCTTTCTTTGATTTTTATTTTGTCAACATTGACTCTTGCTGCATTATCATATTTTTCCAAAGGTGCTTTTATGTCCATAGCAATATAATCTACAAAGTTGATTAGTTTTCTTAATAATTTTGGATTGGTTCCATTAGTGTCTAATTTAACCAATAAACCAATCTCTTTGATTTTTTTAATGAAGTCTGTAATATCATATAGTAATGGTTCTCCTCCTGTGATGCAGACTCCGTCTAACCATTTTTTCTTGTCTTTTAAAAACTTTAGAACTTCTTCTTCTTTAATTGTCTCCATTTTTTCAAAATTAACAATTAAATCTCTGTTCTGGCAATAAGGACATTTGAAATTACAGCCTCCAAGAAAGACGGTGCAAGCTACTTTTCCAGGATAATCAACTAAAGATGTTTTTTGGATTCCCTTTATGGGTAAAATCATTTTTTCTCTTTAACAAAAGCTTCAATCTCTTCCTGTGTGTGTTTGACTCCAATAATTTCATCGTTTTCATAAAATAGAATTAGCGGAACAGGCAAGCTTCCTGATTCGTCTCTTTCAACTTTGTCTTTAAGCTTAGGGTAGATATGCCTCAACTCAACTACCCCTTCGTCATCACTGATATTTACTTCACTACCTTCAATACCTTGCTCTTCAAGATATGCTTTAGCTGTCTCGCATTTATCACATCCTATCATTGTGAATATCTTATACTTCAGCATTTTTCACTGAATTCTTTGCTTAAAGCAATATCTTCCCTAAATGTTACTCTGTCTTCAAATTCTGCTCTTTTTCCCTGGTTCCAATTGTGCACTGGCCTAAAATAACCTACTATCCTTGAGTACACTTCGCATTTCTGTTCACATGCCATGCTTATTTCACCTCCAATGGACATATATGATGTTCTCCCACAACATAACCATGTTCAGGACATACGCTAAAAGTAGGAGTTATTGAAAAATATGGAATTCTAGTATTGTTTGCTATTTTTCTTACTAATTGTTTGCAAGATTCACCATCTGTCATTCTTTCTCCTAAGAATGAATGGAAGATAGTTCCACCAGTGTACAGATGTTGGATATCATCCTGATGTTCTAAAGCTTCAACTATATCATCAGTTTCATGAACTCCTAATTGAGTTGAATTAGTCAGATAAGGCTCTTTATCACCAGCTGTAATTATATCTGGATGAAGTTTTTTATCACTTCTTGCAAATCTATAGCCAGCAGATTCTGCTGGTGTTGCTTCTAAGTTATACAAGCTGCCTGTCTCTTCCTGGAACTGCTGCAGTACATCTCTCATGAAATTCAAGGTTTTAATCGTAAATTCTTTACCTTCATGATCTTTTATTGTTTTTCCAAGCAGATTCCTGCATGCTTCATTCATTCCGCACAATCCTATAGTTGAAAAGTGATTCCTGAAAGTTCCAAGATAAGTTTTTGTATAAGGCATTAAACCATTTTTAAGATTTTTATTTACAACTTTTCTTTTTATTTCCAAAGATTGTTTTGCTAATTCCATATAATATTTTACTTTTTCAAAAAACTCTTCCTGTGTTTTAGATTCATAGCCTAATCTGTTAACATTGAGTGTGACAACACCTAAACTTCCAGTATTATCCCCAGGACCCCACATGCTTCCTGGCCTTTTCATTAATTCTACTTGGTCAAGATTAAGTCTGCAGCACATAGCTCTTATTGATTTTGGGTCTAAATTACTTCCTATATAATTCTGGAAATAAGGAGAACCGTATTTTGCAGTCAGATCAAACAATACTTTTGCATTTTCACTGTCCCAGTTAAAGTTTTTTGTCAGATTATATGTTGGAATAGGGAAAGTAAAGATTCTTCCATTAGCATCTCCTTCCATCAGGACTTCTATAAATGCTTTGTTGATCATGTCTATCTCTTTCTGGCAATCTGCATAAGTAAAGTCTTGTTTTTTTCCGCCTACAATAGCTTTCTCTTTTTTCATGTCTTCTGGAACTGTCCAGTCAAATGTCAAGTTAGAAAATGGATATTGAGAATTTCCACTGATGAATACTTTTCCTTTTCTTCTGACAACTACTGTATTGTTTTCAGTTGTAGGACACCACACAATACCATTATAATCAACTTGTTCTATTGATGTTATCTGTGAATGCTCATGTTTGATTACTCTGACAACAAAAATTCCGTTCTTATTTTTATAGCATGTACTTCCCCAACCAGCCTTTACTATCATTTCCTGCAGAACATCAGCATCATCTTTCTTCTTAGTGTATATCTTATTTTCAGGTGGGTGACCATCAGCTTTCATATAAGTGTCTATAAATATTCTCATAAGGTCTGTATTCAAATTTCTTAATTCATCTGGAATTCTTTTAACATAATCTGAAAAAAATTGATTACAAAGATTCCTTGAAGAAGGTCTGTTAATCCTAAATCTTAAAGTACTCATTTCCCCTGTGAATCCTGATTGTTTTATTTGTTCATCAAAAGGTATTTCTAGATTATTTAAGCATGTTCTTATTTCCTCACAATACTGGGGATTCTTAACAAATGATTGGTGTATAGCTACTCTCTCATTTTTACATAAGCTGCCTTCAGATACTATCCAAGCTAATGCTTTTACATAGTCTTCGTGCATATCAGTGCCTCTAAATTTTGCTCCTAAAGGTATAAGAGGAATTTTTGTTTTAAGTTTGCTTGCTTCCTCAAAAACATATTTTGATTCTGACTTATTTTCATCAAAATTATGTATTCTTCTGAGAACTCTATGATTTGGTGTAACAAGCTGGTCCATTATTCTATTTTTCAAATTATACATTTTACCTTTATAGTGGTCCTTTGTCATCTTCCTTACAGGAAGATACTCTATTTTCTCAGTATCTTTATTGAAGGTTGCTATAATATCTCCAACTTCTAGCTCGTTTCCTAATTTCCACCCAGCTTCAGTCAATATTTCTGTATCCTCGCTAAAACATCCCCATCTAGACGGAATATTCAAACTAAACACTAATTCCTGCATACACTGCTTAACCTCTTTGTAATTTAGATTATCAACTTTAACAAATGGTGCTAATAAAGTGTCTACAGAACTGAAAGCCTGTGCTCCAGCAAACTCCATCTGCAAACAACCAATAAAATTAACCATCTGGTGTACTACAACATCCATGTGTTTAGCAGGCTTTGCATCAACTTTGTTTGGAACATTTCCAAAACCTTTTGTCAACAAGTTTTTTAAAGACCAGCCTGCGCAATATCCAATAAAACCGTGGCTTAAATCATGAACATGTATATAACCTTCTCTATGTGCATCTGCTATTGCAGGAGTGTAAATATCATTAAGAGCATAGCTTGCTATAACTTTTCCAGCAGTATGTAGCATTAATCCAGAGAAACTATAATCTTCATTGCTATTTTCTTTAACTCTCCAGTCTGTTCTGTCTAAATATTCTGATATTGTGTCATTGACATCCAGAAGCATGTCTTTGGTTTTCCTTAGTTTATCATGTTGAAGTCTATATAGGATATATTGTTTAGCTGTCTTGGCATGGCCTTCTTTTATCAGAACTTTTTCAACTACATCCTGTATTTCCTCAACTGTAGGGGTCTCTTTTTCAGTAAACTTATATTCGAGAATTGTGACAACCTTATCAGCTAATTTCTCAGCTAAGGCTTTATCACTTTTTTTTCCTTCTGGCCCAGAAACAGCTTCAGCAGCTTTGTATATGGCATTAGTAACTTTTTCTTTAGCAAACTCGGCAATCCTGCCATCTCTTTTTCTTATCTTTTTTATTATCCTTGACATTTTCTACCTCTTTTTTAACAATTTCTTTAATTCTTCTTGAAATGAATCAACATCAGCAAACTCTCTGTAAACTGAAGCAAACCTTATGTAAGCAACCTTATCCAGTTTCTTTAATTTTCTTATAACCAAATTTCCAATAACCTTGCTCTGAATCTCTGTTTCATCTCTGTTCCTCAGCTCTGCTTCAATATCATCAACTAATTTTGTGATTTTATCATGGGGTATTGGTCTTTTTTCACAAGCCCTCACTACCCCCCTTTCCAGCTTTTGCCTGTCAAACTCTTCTCTGTTGCCATTTTTTTTTACAATCATTAAAGTTGCGCCTTCAATACGCTCATATGTTGTGAATCTTTTCTTACACTTCAAGCATTCTCTTCTTCTCCTTGTTGCTTTGTCATCCTCTGTAGCTCTTTTATCTACAACCTTTGTTCCAGTTGACGAGCAATAAGGACACTTCATTGTTAGATTTTCCTGTTTTACTACTTTTACATAAACACAAGATATTGTGGTATAATCGCTTAAGAACCACAAGATGCAGTGTATTAAGTAAAATATGCTTATATTTAAACATTTCGGTTTTAGAAAATATATGTTTTACTGTTGTTATTATTATTTTAAACAAAAAACTATTTATACTCTAAATACAATATTTAATAAGATGAAAAAATCTAATAAACTAAAACATATAGTTATCATTATATTAATTATAATCTTAATCCTTTTATTAATAAAAAAAGGGGGTTACAAAGAAAATAAAAATATTTCTATTAATGAATCAGAGCTAGAAGTAGATAAATACAGCTTATCAAGAAAACAGATGGTAGAAACTCAGCTTAAAACTAGAGATATAAATAATGAAAAAGTTCTAAAAGTCATGGAAACTGTTCCTAGGCATAAATTTATGACTCAATATATAGATCAAGCTTATGAAGACCATCCAGTGCCGATAGGCTATGGACAAACTATTTCCCAACCATATATTGTGGCTTTAATGACCCAATCTTTAGAATTAAAACCAAGAGATAAAGTTTTAGAAATAGGAACAGGGTCTGGATATCAAGCAGCGGTTTTAGCAGAGTTGGTAAAAGAAGTTTATACTATTGAAATTATAAAAGAACTAGCACAGTCTGCAAGTGAAAGATTAAATTCATTAGGTTATAATAATGTTGAAGTTAAAAATGCAGATGGCTATTTTGGCTGGAAAGACAAAGTCAGATTTGATGCAATTATTGTTACTGCAGCTGCTAACCATATACCTCCACCATTATTAGAACAGTTAAAGGAAAATGGTAAATTAATTATTCCATTAGGCTCTACTCTTAGATTCCAGACATTAACATTAGTAACCAAAAAAGGAACTGAATTAGAAACAGAATTTATAACAGGGGTCAGGTTTGTTCCAATGACAGGTAAAGCCCAAGAAGAATAATTTTTTTTTTTTTTTTTTAAAATAACCCCTACGATTTTTTAACCATATTTCTTTTTAAAAACCCTTTAATACGTTTTTCATATTCGTCTTTAGCTAATGCATGTGCTTCTCCATGGTCACTATCTTTGACTATCCATAATTCAATATTTGGATTGCTTTCTTTTAGCATATATGCATTTTCAACAGGTATTTGACTGTCTTTTTCTCCGTGAATAACTAAGATTGGAATATCACTATCTCTAATAGCTAATGCTGGAGAAACCTTTTTAGGATGTACTTTGAAAAAGATCATTGCAAGAATATCCGTAGTTTTTACAAACGGAAACTTTAATGGACCAAATATCTTATAAATATGCTTAATCATATTTTCAAGATCAGCATATGCTGAGTCAGCTATAATAGCATTTACATTTGTTTTAGCCATCAACATTGCAGATGCGCTTAAAGAAAACCCATATAAAAAAACTGGTTTCTCTTTGAATCTTTTATGTACAAAATTTACAGCAGCTTTTACATCCTCTCTTTCTTTTTTTCCAACAGTAGTTATTGAGCCAGAGCTTTCACCAAAATATCTGTGGTCATAAAAAAGCAAATTATATTCAGGATAAAGAAATTTAGCAACAGATAATACGTTGCCTTTGTTAAAAGGATATCCATGACCTATTATAACAGTTCCATTAGCTTTTTCAGAACTAATCAACCATGCTTTTATAGTTATTTTATCTGATGTTGTGAAAGAGACATTTTCATATCTCAAGCCATAATTATCAGGTGTGTCAGGATCATTATAACGTGGAGGATGAATGCTCAGAAAAAATTGCAATAAAGAGATAATTAAAATAAACCCAACTAAGATTAAAATCACTTTTAAAAACCATAATATTACAGCCATATTATAAACCCCTTACAGCCTTTTCAATTATCTCTGTTGATTTTATATAAGAATCTTCTTTAACTATGATTGGGTTTCCAATCTTTATCTTAGCTCTCCCAAAGCTTGGCCATTTCTTCCATCTTGGTAATATCTTTATTGCATTTTCAATCTTTATTGGTATAATAGCTACTTTCATTTCAACAGCCAACACCCCAATGCCTTGCTTGAATTTAAGAATCTCTCCTGTTGTTGTCCTTGTTCCCTCAGGATAAATTAGGATATTCCACCCATTATCTATCAAGTTTCCAGTATATTTCATGCTTCTTCTAAACCCTTTCTCTTGCGGAAATGCATAAATATTGAAAAATGCTGTTAATAAATAAAATAAAATTCGTTTTGCAAAAGAGTTGAATTTTAAATTTGTAGTAAAAAAATATTCTTGCCAAGCAGCAACAGCAATCTTTCGAGAAAATCTTAATGGTAGTTTCATTAAGACCAAAGGCGTATCAAAATGGCTTTGATGGTTTGAGACAAATATAACAGGCCCTTTTACCTCTTTTAAACTTTCTTTTCCTTCTATAGACGGCCAGCTAAAGAACCTAACAAAGGAAAAAAAAAGCAGTTTTTGAACTAAAAACCTTAGAGTTCTGATAAAAATAGATAAAGCCCATTTTTTGAAGATTGGTTTTTCCTCAATCTGCTTCCTCATTTCAACAATACTCTCTAAATCTTTAACCCTTATATTTGGAAGAATCTTTTCCTCATCAATTTCAAGATTAAACTCTTGCTCTAAAAGAGAGATTAATTCAACCCTGTCAATTGATGAAAGCCCTAAATCCTGCAAACTTGAATTTTTAGTTATCTTTTTATGTGTTAATTGCGAGAGTATATCATAAACCTTGTTCTTTTTCTTAACAATTTTTGGTTCTATTTTTTTTTTGACAAATTCCTTCACAAAATATTTTTTGACCTTCAAAGTTGTTGTCCTTGGAAAATCTTCATAAGGCCAAACACTGTAATCTTTTATTTTTTGGGAAGCATCAAGCTTTTTATTGGCTTTAGAAATTATTTGTTTAGCATTACTTTTTTTTTTTAACAACAAATCAGCATGAGTATCTTCTTTTTTTTTTTTTTTTCCTTCAATTCCAATAACACAGCTATCTTTAACCCCTTCTATTTTATTAATAACCTCTTCTAAATCTTCTGGATATATATTTATGCCTGCAGCTGTCACTATCATATCTTTTTTTCTGCCTTTCAAATATAGAAACCTATCTTTACTGAAATACCCTAAGTCTCCTGTTTTTAACCAACCACCTTTGAAAAGCTCTCTAGTTTTAGTTGGATTTTTATAATATCCTGGAGTTATTGAATCACCTTTTGCAAGAATTTCTTTATTTTTGTCAATTTTAATCTCAACACCAGGAATAACCTTTCCAACAGAGCCAAGCTTTCTATCCTTTAGTATATTAGAAGTTAAAACAGGAGATGTTTCTGTTAATCCATAACCCTGAAGAATTGGAATTCCTATTGCCTCATAAAACCCCTCCAATTCCTTATCAAGCACAGCTCCTCCGCAAAGAAAATAATTAATATTATTTCCGAATTTTTTATGAATCTTGCTGAACAAGATTCTTCTTAAGCTGAATGGAAGCTTTTTAGCAGCCCTCAACATTAAAGAAAACTGTTTTTCTTTTTTTTTTTTTTTTCTCTCTCACTTTTTGTAAAATTCCAGAATAAATAAGCTGTAAAAGTCTTGGCACTACCGCCATATTTGTTATTTTTTCTTCTCTAAAAGCATCAAACAAAGCACTTGTTTTCAGTGTTTTTATATAAACAATAGTAGCTTCGTTAGATATTGGGATGAAAAATCCGATTGTTTGTTCAAACACGTGGCTTAACGGAAGTACAGATAGAAATTTAAACCTATAATCCGCTTTCTCAATTTTATTCAATGCATTAATATTAGAAATAAAATTTTTATTTGTCAAAATAACTCCTTTTGGAGCACCAGTTGTTCCTGAGGTGTAAATTATCTCAGCAACATCATTCTCATTAATCTTTGTAGAACTTTTTTTTATTTTTTTTTCATTTAGGATATCTAAGATTTGCTCAATAAAAACTACTTTTTTCTTTTTTAATTTTGGCTTGTATCTTGTCTGGAAGATTATTTTAGCATTAACCTCTTTTTGAATCTTATTAACAAAATCAATATTTGATCTTAAATCAATAGGAACTACAATAACCCCCTCTAAAAATGCCCCTAATAAGATTAATGCATACTCAACCCCATTATAAGTCCACACTATTATTCCATCTCCCTTCTTTACATTATTTTCTTTAAGAAAGCTCGCAAACTTTCTAGAAAGAGCGTGTAATTGTTTGTAGGTATAGCTGAATTTTCTATATTCCTTTCTGTCTATTATTGCAATTTTATCCGAATCCTCAAATCCATTAATTAATTCTTTAAATGTTTTCATTTTTAAATGAAAGCTACGAACGTTAGTGAGTCTGTCTTCATTTTTTAACAAACCACAAAACAAAGGCCCCTGTTAAAAATAAAGCAATAACTACCAAAAGAGCCTGCCTAAACCCCAGAGTAACTGCTATAAAACCAAATAAAACTGGTCCTATAACTCCTGAAAATTTTTCTGTTAAACCTTGATAACCTAACAATTCAGCTATTTTAGTTTTTGGTGCTAGCTCAACTAAAATAGGCCTAGTAATTGTCCATATACCCCCTAATAAAGCCCCACCTAAAACACCTGTTAGTAAAAAGGTTGCATAAGTTGTCCTTAGATACAACATTAAAATGATTATCACCCACCCAAACAAAACAATGTTTAAGGTTTTTTTATGCCCTAATTTATCTGTTAGCTTTCCGAAAAATAAAGCTCCAATACCGGCAGCTATTGCCATTACTAGGTATAGTGGAAGGAATTGCACTAGAGTTAAATTTATTTGATCTTTGGCATACAAAAATAAGAAGATTATTGCAGTATTTGCACCATCAACATATAAAAACGAAGCTAGCAAAAAAAGCCATACTGACTTAAATTTCTTAATGTTTTTTATTGTAAAGATTACTCTTTTAAAAGCATTAGTAAAATGCTGTTTCTTAATCTTTATTTTTGAAGCTTCTTTAACAAAAATAAAAGTAAATAAAGAAAACCCAAAATAAAGCAAAGCTGTTAAAACAAATATTATCTTTATTCCTTCAATACTTTCATAACCATAAAAATATCCAATAATATAAGCCATTACAACGCTTAGTATTGTTCCTATATATCCAACAGCAGTTCCCAATCCAGATATTCTTCCTATGTTCCTTTTATTTGAGATATTAACCAATAATGAATCATAAACATCAAGGCATGCGTGAAAAAAGAAATTGGCTAATAAACCCAACAATAAAACCACAATTAAACCAAAAAATCCAGTAAAAAAGGTAAAAATACAAGCAATTAATGTGAATATAAACAACAATAGCTTTTTTCTTTGAGTTACATCAGCAATAGCTCCTAAAAAGGGAACTAGTAATCCAGCCAACAGCATAGAAATTGACATTGCTAAACCAACATGAAAAGCAGTTCCTCCTTTAAGTATGACAAATAAAGGAAAATAAACAGTGATAAATAAGGCTGAGAATATTGTATTAGCGAAATCGTACATACTCCAGCCAAAGATTTGTTTTTTAATTGACATCCTTAATTAAAACAGTTGCAATAGCATAATCCTTATCATGGCTAATACTGATATCAATAACTTCTATATTTTTTTTTAATTCATTTGCTATCACTAATACTGGCTTTCCTGTTTTTTGTTTTTTAACCTCAACCTTAAGCCAATCAGGCTTTTTGTTTATTGCTTTGAAAAAAGCCTCTTTTACAGCAAATATCCCAGCCACACGCTCTGCTTTATAATTCTTATATTCTGATGGATGGAATACTCTTTTAATAAACTTTTCATTCTCCATTAAGTTTTCAAATTTAGGAATATACACAATATCGGTTCCTATCTTTATCTTATTACCGAAAACCAAGGAACCATCACAAACAGACTTAATTTACATCACCTCCTAAGACTAGAATTAAAGGAACAAGATTATAAAAATTTATCGGAAGTTTTTATTGGGGGGTAACGGAAATGAATTGATTTTTTTTTTTTTAGTAAGGTTTTTATATTTTTGTTCTTTACAAGAGGTTATGACACCTATTAAGGTTATTGCATTAATTATTGCAGCAGTTTTATTTGTCAGAGGAATTATATGCCTTATTTTGCCGAAGTGGAGCAAAGCTTTTTCAATAGGTTTGTTAAAATTCTCAAAGAAAACATACAATTGGTTTGGTATTGTTTTAATTATAATCTCATTTGTTATGTTTATGTTTATTCTGTTTATGGTTGAATTAATTGATTTAATTATAATTTTGTTTGCTGCTTTGTTTTTTATGTCAGGTTACAGCTTATTGGTTGCACAGAAAGAAACAAAACAGTTATGGAAGGCTTTGCTTAGTATGCCAGAAAAATGGACGGTTGTGTTTGGTATACTGAATATATTAGTTGCTATAATAATTGCCTTATTGTTTTTTTATTGACACTATCCCTAAAACATACAAAATTCCAGCCAAAATCAAAACACTTATATAACCAAAACTTAAAGCAATTATTACAGCTATTATTGAACTTAATACAGAAGCACTACCATTAACAGCCCAGGCCCAAGGTATTAACCTTTTGTTTATTATTCTAATTCCTAAAGGAAAAGGCATTCCCATCAAAAAAGCAATAGGTGCTATGATTACTATAGAAACTATTATCTTCGTTAATAAATCAAATACGATAAAATAATTTATTAAAAATTTTAAAGCAAAGGAATAAAAAATAATTACTAAAAATAATAAATAAATTTTTTTTTTTAATCTTTCTAATTTAAATTTCTGAGAAATTAAGCTTCCTAAACTAGAAAAAAACAATACTGAAAATATGACAATAGAGGTTGAATAAATAACGTGTCCTAAAAACAAAATAAATTTTTGTATAAAAAATATTTCAATAAAAAGATAAGCTAAACCAATACAAAAAAAATAAAACAATGGTTTTTTATTAATCTTCTTTTTTTTTAAAAATCTGATAGGTAATAAAATAAAAATAAAACTTAAAATTAAGGCTTGAATAAAAATAAAAATAAGTAAAAAACCAGAATCAAAAAAAGGCTGCCATTTCTGTCCTATTGACTTATACAATTCTTTAACTTTGCTCCACTTAAAAAAATTAAAATAAAAGGGTTTATTATCAGTTACTGGCTTTACATTAAATAAGTATTCTTTATAAAATTCATTCCTATCCTCTATTATTTTTTTTACAGAATTATAATAATACGGTTCCTTAAACTTACCATATTTATTAGGCTCAAAGTTTGCTGGCAAATAGATAATATCAAATTTATTTTTATCTAAAAAATTTTTAATTTTATTAATACGTTCATCACTTAATTCATTCCTGCTTATCAATAAAGTTACTGTTGTCCATGACCTAAATATAGCTATATTTTTCTTATCACTGATTTCCAAAGCTAAACTCATTAGCCTTAGAGACTCTCTTGGTGGAAATAATAACCATCTTGTTATTACTATAACTCCATTTTCATTTAAATTATTATAATAATCCTCAAATGCTTCTTTTGTTAATAAATAATTTTCATTTAAATTTGTTATTCCAGCTGTGCTTGATAAAACATTTCCAGCTAAAGATAATACTATTATGTCATATTTTTCATTCTTTTTTAAAAAACCTCTGCCTTCTCCAACAAAAACATTAGCTTTATTATAAATATCTCCAGAAAATACCTTATATTCTGTTTTTAATAAACTTATAATTATAGGGTTTGTTTCAATAGCAGTAACTTCACCATTATTTTCTAAAGCACTTAACACATCTAAACCAACACCAGAATTAATCACTAAAACCTTAGGATTTTCTATTAGATAGTAACCTATTGAATTAGGTAAATAATCTATAAAATCTAAATTTTCATATTTTGTTATAGAATTCATATTACTACCATCAGTTAAAACCCCAATTTGCTCAGGCAAATTACCTCTAAAACTAGATGCTAAACCGGGAGCATATCTTGTAAAACTACTTTCTACAACATCAACCCTAGAAAAACTATTCCATCTTGTCTCTAATAACTTAGAATTAGGGTAATTCAAAGCTTGATTAAGTTCTTTGTATTGTGAAATATTTATATCAAAAGGAACTAAAAACAATAATAAATTTAGAACTATTAAACCAAAAACAATATTTTTTTTATTGATTTTTAATTTTTCTAATGGCTTTTTTTCATCAATAAAAAACAAAGCGCTTATTAACCCTAATAATGATATTAAAATAATTATCTTAACCCTAAAAAAAGAAATTAAAGCTATTGGTAATAAACTTCCTAAAGCAGAACCCATTAAATTATAAAAATAAATTTTACCAGCTATATTCTTGTATTTAATGAAACTGTAAGCTATTATAATACCGAAGAAAAAAAAAGGCAACCCTAAAAATATATAATACATAAATAATTTAAAAATTTCAAAATAATTAAAAATTGCTTTATAAGGATCAAAACCTATTTTATTTGTTACAAAAAAACCAATTAAAACAAAAATAGAAAAAAGTATTGCCATATTGCTTATTTTTTTTATTTTCTTTACTGACAAAAAAGTTCCAGCGGCAGCTATTCCAAACATTGCTATACTAATAACCATAAAAGCAAAATGATAGTATTGTCCTATAGAAAAAATTCTCACTAGAGAAATCTCTAAAGCTAATGTTGCTACAGATATCAGAAAAATTCCAAAATAAATCTTTTTCATTATTTTTTTATTTTTTTTTTTTTTTTACTAACTTTCTAACTTACTAACAACAAGGTTGACAAAAACCCTGACAAACGTGAAAGCAGGCAGCACAGTTATTATTCCAATAATGATCATCAATATAAAGTTGATCTTGTTCATAAGTATCAATAAGAAGTTTATTATCAAGAATAAGATGAATATTATTAAATACATAAAAAGAAAATACATTAATTTCTTTGTTCCAAGATAAAAGCTTTTTTTTATTGCATTAACAACTTTGTACTTACTGATCAAAGCATAAGAGATAAAAGCAAAATAAATTATTATAAATGTCAAAACACTGACAGCTATGCTAAAAAAGGATGCATCTAGCTCCCCTACGTTAAGATAACTCACCACTCTTCTTATATAATCAAGAAACTCTAAAAAAAAGAATAATGCAAACCAGAAAATATTCACTAAGAAAAATTTTTTTAAATATTTAAAAAATTTAATATCTTCATTCACAAATTTCTTACTTAACCTCCAATTTACGCCCTGTAAAACACAATAAAGGATATAGACTACCAGCATAAAAGCTAATGTCAATAAAATTATGGAAAAAGATTCATTATTGCTCAACAAACCTTTGATTAAACTTCCAGAAGTTAATATGCTCTTGCCGGTTTTTAACAACTCTACTGCACTCTTTTGAACACCCTCAACAAAAAAACCAGCAGCAAAACCATAACTTACAATAAATAATAAATCAAGAACTGCAGGATACAATAAGTATAATTTTCTTTTCTTTATTGATTCAAATGTGGAAAAAAAAAGTTCAACAACCAGGTTTTTGCTTAAATCCATAACCTATTTCTAAATTAAGGGCATATATAAAATTTGCTATAATCTGTTTACAACCAAAAGAATTAAAAACAAAAACCCGTTACACAATTTATATGAAATCAATAAAAAAAAAGATTATTGTCATTACAGGAGGAGTATCAACTTTATTAGGTAGCATTGGCACAGCTATTGCTGCATTTGGCCTATGTGCTTGTGTTTTAGCACCTTTATTATCATTAGTAGGTATCTTGGCAATAGTAATGGCTTTTTTATCTGATAACAGAATATTATTCTTAATAATAGGAATTCTACTTCTGATAATAAGCCTAATTTTTTACAAAAAAAAGAACAAATGCAAAAGACATAGAAAACTTTAAAAGCATTCATTAAATCTAATAACACAATATGAAAGCAGT
>CAZSMA010000007.1:0-27640 GCA_964608065.1 uncultured Methanosarcinales archaeon | reverse complement strand
CTGTCAAATTTATTAGAAATAGATTACAACATACTCCACATTCAAGACATTTATTTACCATGGCCTTGAGTTATGTCAAGGTTATAAAAACATTGCTATTAGAATTTAAAAGAAAAAAAATGCAAGGGAAGGGATTCGAACCCTCGGACACACTAAGTGACAGGATATCCTAAGGTACAACCAAAGGTATCAATTTCTTAAGTCCTGCGCGTTTGGCCAGACTTCGCTACCCTTGCACAATATCTGGTCTTAAGCTAGAGAATCTGCTTTATTTAAAAAGATTACTATAAATAGTAAAATTAAAATAGGGCTTTCATTTACTTTATTGTATAAAGATGGTAAACCTTATTTTAGGCATAAGTTTGATTGACAACGCATTGTATGAATTAGTGGGGCATTTAGTCATTGCTACAGGTTTAGGAATTTCATATTTTTATACTAAGAACAAGATTATTGGTATTGCTTCATTGTTTTTTTTACTGTTTTTCTTTATTAGATTGGGTTTTGTTCTTTTTTATTGATTCTCTTCCTTACACTTCTCACACATTAAGGTTTCTTCAACATTAAATAATTCTTCAGAATAATTGCCGCATATCTGACATATGCCTTCGTTCTCTTTATTCTTAAATATAGGTTTTCTTTTTTCTTCTCTTAATTCAAATTTCTCAACCATAAAATCAAATAACCTTGGCTGGATCTTAAGAACATCCTTTATTGTTAATAATCCTCTAAACTTATCTTCATCAAAAACAGGCAGATGCCTTATATTCTCTTTTCTCATTAAAATTAAAGCATCAAAAATATCCTCTTCTGGCTTTATTCTAAATAATGTCGTTTCCATAAATTCTCCAATACTTTTCTCTAAAGGATTAATACCCTTGCCTATAACCTTTCTCACAATATCCTGTTCTGTGATTATACCTTCAATAACATCTTTATTTCCAACTAAAACTGCTCCAACATGATTATCTTCCATAATTTTGGCACATTCCTGCAGAGAAGTATCTTTACTAAGAAGTACAGGATTAATAGTCATAGCATCTATTACTTTGAAGCCAGTCTTCATTTAACCACCATATATTAATCACATGTTTACTAGATATATAAAGATTTCTATACAATATAACAACCATAGATTCTCAGTTTGATAAAACAGTAACCAATGAAAAACATTCGTTTTTCAAGGTCCCGAAAATAAATATTTTCGATACCTTTATAAACACCCCAATATTTCACACTCCTCTATTGTTGATTAGTGATATATATGGGAAGAATAAAAACAGCATTGATAAAAAGAGTAAGTAATCAATTAATAACTGAACATAGAGATAAGTTTAAAGAAAACTTTGACGATAATAAGAAGATAGTAGACGAGCTGGCTGATGTGCCAAGCAAGAAACTAAGAAATGTGATAGCAGGATGTATAACTAAGCTCATAAAAAACAAAGAAGAAGAATAAACAGGGGGTGCAAAAATGGCAGAAGACAACACCATCTTTATCGGTGGGAAACCTTTTATGAACTATATTACAGGAGTTGTAATGCAGTTCACAACCAAAGGAGCAACTGAGGTCCTAGTAAAAGCTCGTGGAAAATTTATAAGCAGAGCAGTAGATGTTGCAGAAGTTTCAAGCAAGAGATTCTTGGTAGGAACTATAGACGTAAAAGGCATAAACATAGACTCAGAAGAGTTCCAGAACAAGGAAGGCAAAAACGTAAGAGTTTCCACAATAGAAATTACATTAGTTAAGAAGTAAAAACTATTACAAAAGGTGATTTTATTGATACAACTTGAAGTATATGATGCAGAGGAAACAATATTTCAGAAGGTTTTAAGAGTTGTTAAACGATTTCTCAAGAAGTAGTTTTTTTTTTTTATTTTAAATAATTTTATATAGTATATTTATCTTAACTTTTTATTAAGGGCCTATAGCACAATGGATAGTGCGGCTGGCTTCGGCAAGTAAAGAGCTTGTAGATACCAGTTGATCTCGGTTCGAATCCGAGTAGGCTCATTTTTTTTTCCTTTCCTTTCTTGTTACAAAAGGTAACTGCATTCCTGTGTGTTGAATTGAGTATTCTAATGAATTATAAGAATCAGGGTATTTGATATCAAAATCTTCTCCATCAAGTTGTATTGGAAAATGTGTTTTTCTTTTAATAGTTAATTCCTTAACATTGTTAAAATAGTGTATTTTGTTTGATTTTCTAACAACATCTTTTCTTGCTTTTGCCATAGCTAATAAATATAAAACTTTAAAAAAATTACAATTTTCAACTATTGTTGCATTAAAGAATCCATCACTGACATCAGCATCAGGTGCAATATATATTTTATTTCCAAAATCTGTTGTATTATTAACATTAACCATGCGCTCTCTATAATCTGGAGAAAATACATGATCTGTACCATCAATATTTATTACCATCTTAGTTGGTCCCTTTAATGCTGCAAGTATTCCTGCCGGAGTATAAGGTATACCATATTCTTTTCTTATTTTATTTGCTACCGCACTTTGGCCTCCACCCACAGTATTAATAAAATATCTTTCAAAAATTAATTTACCAGCATCATCTTTTATTTGTAATAAACCAACATCCACATTAACAATATTTTCAGGATTTTTGTAAAAATCTGATAAGGCATCAATACCCTCTTCTCTATTATCAATATTAAATGCTGGTCTTGAAAGGTCATTACCGCTTTTTTTACCTATTTTATGATGTTTATATGGGATTGCTGCCATTACAAAATTTCCTTTATCTATTAGAGGGACCATCTCATTTACAGCATAGTGCTGTGTGCCATCACCACCAACAAAACCAAAAATATTAAAGTAGTCATCATGGAAATTTTCAGTTATAATAGCTCGCATTTCTTCTGGTTTTTGTGTTGAGTTAATAGAATGAATGTGAGAATTTTCCTTGATAACCCCTTCTAAGCGTGAGAAATCTTGACCTTTAGTTCTTAGACCGTTCTTAATAATAGTAGTTGCATATTTAGACATAATATTCAATGAAATCACTTATGCATTTAAAAACCTTTCTCAGAAAAATTTATATAGTTGGTTTTCTATTTATACTATTCAAGATGTATAACAAATGCGATTTATGTGGGAAATTTATAGAAGGTATGGAAGACTGTAAATTATTGCAAGTAGATGAAGGTAAAGTAAAGACATATTGTGTTAGCTGTTTTGAAAAAAGAGCAAAATGAGTAAACAGAAATGTGATGTATGCAATAGTGATATGGAGCTAAAGGAAACAAAAGTAGTGGCTAGTACTACTTATGTTATGTGGTATTGTCCAAAGTGCAAGAGAACTGTTGCAAAAACCAGCTAAATTCTATGTGGTTTTTATGAAGAAAATAATAAGTTTGCCGAATATTCTTTCTTTTATAAGATTGCCTTTAGCAATTCTGACAGTTCTTTATTATAATTCAATACTTAAGTATTTCTTTTTTATAGCTGCTGTATTCTCTGACTGGCTGGATGGGTTTTTTGCAAGAAAACTAAAGCAAGAATCTAAAATCGGAGCTATATTTGATCCTGTTTTTGATAAAGTTTATGTTTTAATTGTTTTTTTATTTATATTTATTACAGCTAAACTGCCTTTTTATTATATAGTATTTTTCTTCCTTCGTGATATTTATACAACTATAGGGAGTGCAGCTGCATATGTAACTGGTTTTCATAGAAAGTTAAGTGTTAAAGCAAGGTTTTCAGGAAAAGTTGGAAGAGTAATTCAATATTTTGTATTGTTGTTTATGTTATCAGGATTATGGGGGTTAACTCATATTTCTATGTATGTGCTTTTTGTTGCTTCTATTTGGAGTATAATAGATTATAGTATTTATTTTAGAAAAACATTAAGAAAATCAAAAACTTAATAAATAAGACTGATTATGGATTGTATGGGGTGATTAATAATGAATTTATTAACTTTAAAAGACTGGAGTCCTAAACTTATTAGAGAAGTTATTGAGAAAGCTATTGAAATAAAGAAAAAATCTGAAAAGTATTCTGATATTCTAAAGAATAAAACATTAATTATGTTGTTTGAGAAAAGTTCTACAAGGACAAGATTAAGTTTTGAAGCTGGTATGACTCAATTAGGAGGTCATGGTATATTTTTGGATAAAAGAACAACACAATTTGCTATAGCTGACTTTAAAGATGAAATCAGAGCTACAATGAGGTTTGGGGATGGTTTAATGTATAGGCCAATGAAGAATGAAAGCTTGGTTATTGCAGCAGAAGAAGGAAATATTCCTGTTATTAATGCTTGCTGTGAGAAATATCACCCTTGTCAGGGCTTAGGAGATGCTTTGACAATGATTGAGAAATCTGGTGGAAGCATAGATGATTTAAAGGGAAAGAAAGTTGTCTGGATGGGTATTGCTAATAATGTCAGCAACAGTCTGGTAATGGCTTGCACTAAATTAGGTGCAAAGATAACAATGTGCATTGCAGAGAAAGATAAAGGTGCTTATGATAAAGAATTGGAAAAGCAGGCAAAAGAAACAGGATTGTATGAAGAGACTAAAGATGTAAGTTGTGTTAAAGATGCAGATTTTGTACATACTGACACCTGGCTTAATATGGAATTCTTTAATCCAGACGGTAGTGCTAAAGAAGAGTTTAAGGATGAATTTGAAAGAAGAAAAAAAACATTTATGCCATATCAGATCAACAAAGAATTAATGGAAGGAAGCAATGCAAAGATAATGCACTGCATGCCTGTTCATATTGGTTATGAAATGACAAAAGATGCTATGGATGATGAAAGGTCTGTAATCTTAGACCAAGCTGAGAACAGGATGCATATACAGAAAGCTATTATTTTGAAGTGTTTGGGGATGTTTTGATTTCTATTATTTATCACCACTCCTAAATGACTATAAAATAGAAAGATTTATATATTAGTTGTTTTTAGGTATAGGAATAGGGATAATAATGAAAGACCTTGATACTCTCATTAAAGAGAGGAAGATAAGTGAAGAAGAAGTGCGTAGATTAAATAATCCTAACTCTAGAAGAAATTTTATAAAAAAAGCAGGCCAGGGTGTTTTATATTCTGCTTTAGCAGCTTGTGGATTAGGTAATATTGTTAGTTGTAAATCCCCTGCAGGCCCTGAACCTATAAATGATGAATACACAGTTACTGTTAATTGTTATGATATGACAAGTCTTCAAGGAGATAATTTTGTAGATAATCTTAAGGTTAATGATGCACAGGTTATTAAAGGTGGAACCCTTATGCCTATAGGACAGTACACATTCCAGCATAAAGGACATAGTATTAGTTTAAATTATAATGGTAGTGTTCATGATACAGTTCTTTGTGTGAGAAAACCAGGTAGTAGTGATAATTTAACTCAAACTCAGAATGGTAATCCAGCGCAAATAAATTTACAATATTTAGGTCAGGGTAATAATATTACTTTAGAATTATATAAAATACCTGATTGGGTGAATATAGACTGGGTGAAAGAAGCTTTAAGAAGAGGTAGTGCTATTTACAATAAAGATATAACTGTTTGGTTAGATAATGAAGGTTATACACCAGAACAATTTCAACAGGATTTGCCAACTATAAAACAAAAAGTAAATAATGCTTTAACTCAAATTAATCCTTGTACAACCGGAATAACAGCTACTTTAGATGAGAATGCAACTTCTGGAGAATTAGAAGTAAGGCTTTCTCCATATTATATTAATCCTACTCATGCAGAGAGTGGCAGTGGGATTATGACTCAAAGTGAGATTCAGATTATGACTCTTTCAGATTTAAGAGAATATCTTGAAGAATTATATCAAGCAATGGGTGTAAGAGATGATGTTGGAGGTAGACTTAGTGATGAAATTTCTAATGATACTGGTACTCTTAACAGATTCGGAAAAGGACTTATGAGAATTAATTATTTCTTAGATCCAAATACAAAATTATAAAAAAAAAAAAAAGTTAAAAAATTTCTATAGCATCCCAATAAAGTTCTGTTTGTCCATATTGGTAAATAGAACAACAACCCTGCCAAATTTCCCAAGGTAAAGGAAGCCAACGAGAACCGCCTGCTTGAGTGCTTAGTGTCCATTGAGTGGAACATGTTGTGCCTTCTCTACAAGCTCCTTGACCACCTAAAGCAGTTGGATCCCAAAACAATCCTTCTAAACAACAATAACCCTGCTCACCTGTTTGTTTAGTGTCATCTTCTCCAAAAGAACAATAACTACCACCACAACACTCACCATCAACACTACAAGTAGAACCTTCTCCACTACAATAAGAACTTCCAGGAGATCCTAAACAACAATCACTACAAGCAGTTGTTACTAAATTACCACACCCTACTAAACCTGTATCAACTGCTTCATATTCCTGAAGTATATCTCCATTACACCCCGGATAATATTTCTCGGATAAAGGGCCTAGCTCACAATCACATGTCTGTGCAATATCATGGCATATATAACAGTTATCATATGCTGTTGATTGGCATATATAAGGATCATTTCCATTAATACATGAACAAGCTCCATCAGGATTTGTAGTTCCACCGCCAAAATCACAATAACAATCAGGTGGTGTAGTTCCAGTACATACCCCTCCTGTACTACAAGGAGGATCACAATCACTAGGTGAACATGCAACTACATAATTTGTTAAGCCTATTAAAGTTAGCAAAGATATTAACAAAACAATTATTTTTTTCATCATTCTAACACCTCACAGTCAGGATCTTCAACTTTACAATCTGCGCCATAATCTTCTGGGCAGATATTATCTGCTGCACCGCATGGATAATCCTGATTGCAGATAATCACGCCGCCTGTTGTCTTGTCTCCCATTACTGTTGCCTCTTCATCAACTTCAGCGCATCCAGTTAAAGCTATTATTACTAATAGCAATATTAGAATAAATACACCTCTTTTCATTGTATAAATATATAGAACATTCTAGTTTAAATATTTTGCTGTTTTTTAGCCAACTAACATTATTCTTTGAATCTATAGAAAGTTTTATATATTAGTTTACGTGTTGGTATAATGGGGGGTGTAATTAAGTAATAAAGAATGATAGATTAAAAACCGTTAGGGGGTGTTAAATGAAAGTTATGAACAAACATAACTTCATGTCCCTTAGATATTTCTATAATTTTTTGGTGGAACCCTTATATAAAATTTTGAGAACTAGGGGTAGCAAGATTAAATTTATTTCCGTCCTACTCTTACTAGTTTTATCTGGATTGTTTGTTAATGCTTTTAGTATTGATGAAACAAAAGGGTTATTAGCTGATAATGCAATTAATGGAGTAAATTCTTTAATAACTAACTCTCTAGTTAAGTATATTATTAAAAAATCCAAAGAAGCATCACCTAAGAAAATAATTGATACTTCTGATAATCATATTAAGTCTTTTGTTAGTGAAGATTACTTCAACAAGAGCATTGAATTTAAAAAAGTTATAATTTTTGATAAGCCTGACAAAGGGGGCGTAAAATATTATGTTGTTTATAATTTAGAGTTAACTTATGAAAAAGAAGAAGGAAAAAGAATTACTTATGGAAAAAGAATAAAGGTAAAGTTAGATGAAAATGGGAAAATTCTAGGATACATAGGGCCAAGAAAAGAGTGTAAATACTTAATAAACAAAGAAGAAGCAATTTCAAAGGCAAAAAAACAAGACAGTGAATTTCATTCTAAAGATTTAATGGTTAGCTTAGTTTATGATAATGGTTTTTACAAATGGAAAGTTACTGATGATTCCAAGAATAAATCAATACTTATTGAGTCAAAAAAATAACAATGATAAAAGGAAAAAAAATCAAATTTATTGTAATCATTCTTATTTTAATTATTTGTACAGCTATAGCTTATTCCCTTCCTATTGGTTCATGTGAACCTAATAGTTGTCCTACGGGTTATCGTAATGAAGGTACTGATTGTAATAACGGAATATGCATAAAAACATGCTCAATAAGCACTTGTTCTGATCAATACACTACAGTTTACACAAAAGTTAATTATTTGCCTGATGAAGAAGAAGATAATGTAGATTCATCTAGTTATGGAATGGGCATGGGAACTTATACTCCAACAGACACAAGTAAATGTTATATATTTAGACATAGTAATATAAATGATTTTATTTCAGGAAGTGATATAGATGGATATAGTTCAACATATAATTTTGACTCAGGTATAGCTCTTTATTGGGAATCCTATGATGGGAGTAGATGGTATGACCACCAAGATAAATATTGTAGTGGAGAAACTAGTGAATTTCTTTCAAATCGTGGTGGTGTTTGGATTGACAGTTGTAATGAGGATGGAAATAATTTTAATGATGCTGATAGTTTTTCAAACACTAATTATCTTTATTGCGCTCCTGATCAAAATGCTTGTGACAGTTTTAATGCTAATTGTGACACCGACTGCTATGACCATCCAACCTCTTTAAAACTAGATTTTGATGCTGATCTTGAAAATGGTTTTTCTTGCAATAACTTTTATGATTTCTGTAATGTTCAATCTGGAGATGATTCAGAGTCTCCTTATATAGATTATATCCATTTTAGATCTCAGACATTATATATGTATATAGATGAATATAATACAATAAAATCATATAATAATCAACAGTGTGTATATTGGCCAGAATGTAATCCTACTGAGCCTTGCTGTGATTCTGACGGATATTTTAGAGCTGCTGGTCATGTTTGTAAATCAGCTCATAATCCAACATGCACTAGTTCATCATCGTGTCAAGGTATTGCTTATGAAGATATGTGTACTGGTTCAAGTTCAAGTTGTCCTGATAATAATTATCAAATAGATTATGATAAAGCTTGTAATGAGATTGTTTGCTTAGCTCAAAGCTGTTCAGGGTATATATTACAGCCTGAAAGAACTTGTGATTCAGGAATATGCCAAAGAAATGATCCTTATGACTGCCCTTATAATCTGAATTGTTTAAATTCTGTTTCTTGTAAGAGTTCTGCAAGTTCAAGTAGTGGTTGTAAAACAGGCTATACTTATGATTCAATAACAGATACTTGCTGGCTGGATGATGGAACACCTTCTTATGATTTAGAATACGATGCTAATGGTAATCTGATTTCTGGTTTTGGTTTGAGCTATGATTATGATAGATTTAACCAATTAATTAATGTAAAAGACAGCTCAACTGGTTCTTTAATTGAAGAATACATTTATGATCATAATGGAAACAGAGTAAAAAAAATAAATCATAAAGATGGTGGAGATGAAACTGTATATTATGTTGGAAATTACATTCAGATAGAGAATAGTTCTGGAACTTACACAGAGAAATATTATTATTTATATGATAAATTAGTTGGAAAGGAAGATGCAAATGGAAACACTTTATTCTTCCATCCTGATCATCTAGGAAGTACAAGATTAGTTACTGATTCAAGTGGAAATGTTGTTGAAGATCTGAGTTATGAAGATTTTGGTGAAATAATTGATGATAGTGGTGAAAGATACTTGTATAATTCTAAAGAGTTAGATTCTAGTAATCTATATTATTATGGTGCTAGGTATTATGACAGCAATAATCTATTATCTTTTATCCAGCCTGATCAAAACATTCCTAATATCTATAACCCACAGGATTTAAACAGATATTCTTATGTTAGGAATAACCCATATAAGTATGTTGATCCAAGCGGTGAAAGCCCAACATTAATAACAGCAGGGATTGGAGCTGCAATCGGAGGATTAATAGGCGGCGGAATATCAGCTGCAACACAATATTATCAAACAGGAACAGTAAATTGGGGTAGTGTTGGCAAGAGTGCAGCAATAGGAGCTGTATCAGGTGGAGTTGCTGGATTAACATTAGGAGTAGGAAATTTAGTTGCTGGAGGAGCTGGATTAAGCTTAGCTTCTGAAGTTGGATTAGGTATGGCATCTTCAGTAGCAGGAGGAAGAGCAGCAACAATAACAAGCAATGTTATTTATGGCCAGGAATGGAGTGAAAACTTATTGAATCCTACTTCTATTGGAACAGATTTAGTTATAGGTGGTGCAACAGCAGGGGCTGTTAGAGGGTTTAAGAGTGCTTATGTTAAGAGTAGTTGGGCAAGCGAATATAATCTAGACGACCATTTTAAGCGTACAAATCCGAAAGGATATAATCCTTATAGGTTTACTGTTGAAGCTAATAAGTTTAAGGGCAATTTGGGAAAACAAGGGTTTAAATCAAAATACACTCACGTTGGTCCAAGATTAGAGGGGATTGCAACATCAAATTCAAGATCAATACCTGGTTTTGCAGTTAGTGATAAATTAACTTATAGATATGTAGTAGTAGATGCGGAAAATAAATTATATAGTTATCATAATCCGAGGTGATTTAAAAATGGATGAAGAAAAAATAAAAAAAATGATTAAAGAATTCAAGGAATATAAACCCCCTATGACTGAATTAAGTAAAGAAATAGATGAGGCAGAAGATTTTGTAAGAATGGATTTTTCATTAGACTACCTTAAATGGGAAAGACTTTTTCTGCAGAACAAATTATCGGATGAAGAATTAAAAAATATCAAAAGATATTTGGACTTGACTGAAACCAAGCTCAGTTCTTTAGTAAATAAAATAATTCCTAAAACAGAAGAAGAAGAAAAAGCAAAGAAAGAATTAGAATTTTTTGCAAAAAAAATGATTAATATTTTACATGAGATTGTTAAAATATGAAGATGAATAAATACCTAAACAGAACTTTAAGTATTCTATTAATTTCATTAATTATATTTCCAAATGTTTTTGCAATTAATCTAAACTTTGATATCCATACTCCTAAAAATTTACTTGCTTTCATTCAGCCTGATTCAATAATTCAGAATATTTATGATCCACAGTTATTAAATAGATATGCTTTTGAGAGAAATAATCCTTATACTTATACTGATCCTAGTGGGAATATTATATGTGGGGGATTGTGTGTTGGTGCAGTTACTCTAGCAGCAACAACCTCACCTTATTGGATGCCTTATGTTAGTGCATATTTTGCAGATCAATCTATTAATGATATTCAAACTGGATTCGAAGACCCAAGTGCTGGAAACTTGTTTTGGGTAGGCATGGGTATATGGGATCTTTCAACTCCCGGTGTTCCTGAGGGTAAGATTGCTAAGAAAGCTGGGAAAGTTATAGGTAAAATCAAAAAGAAAAGAATAATTATTGGTGAGACAACAGATAGGATTATTAAAAAAGCAAAAGAGATTGGAGCAAAATGGTATAAACCAAAAAATAAAGTTAAAGATATAGGTTTAGACAAATCAATTGATAACAATAAAAAATGGTTGAAAAATAAACTTAATGAAGGTTATGAAATTATTGATTATGGGATTGATCCAAGTAGACCGATCGGAAAAGGAAGAGGCCCATTTTACCAAGCAGAAAAAGAAGTAATAGATGAATGGATTAAATCTGGAAAAGATATAAATTATAAGAGGTTACCAAAAAAATGAATAAAAAAACAAAAAAACAAAGTTCAGAAGATTTTTTTATATCTTCTTGTAAAAAAATTTTTAAATTTTTAGAGTTAGAACATGGATTTAAAATTAAAGATGTCAAAAATGATATTTATGGAACTACATTGATATATCAGAATCAATTTGTATTACTTAAAATTTCTTATATACCGAGAGATGGAGGAATTTTCATTTATCTTTTTAAGTTAATTGAGTTTAAGAAATCAGAATTAATATCATCAAAATACGAAGTAGGTGATATAGTTTTAATTAAAAATCCTGCCTTTAAAATGTATAATCCTCCACTGGATATCCTCTTGGAAGACGATTCTCAAATTAAAAAGATTCTATTAAATTATGCAGATGCAATTAAACAAGGCTGTATAGAGGTTATCGGTGGGGATTTTTCAATATTGAACAAGGTGGATCAAATTCAAAAAGAACGTTCAAACTCTAAAAATAAATAGGTTATTGAGAAAGAAAAATCAAAATGAAAAAAACTGAAAAAATTTGTTGGCAAGATGCGTGGGTATTACAAGCAATTTACTATAGTGAGAAACATACACTTAATGACATAATTTTTTTTTGTGATTATATAAATCATGCAATAATGACCTATCAAGAATTTAATATTGCTTTGAAAAAATTATTATCAATAGGGTATGTTAAATTTTCAGATGATGAGATAGTTGTTACTCCTAATTTTTTAAAGGATTACGAGATATATAAAAAGAATCAAAAGTGGGAAATTCATCTTGAAATGAAAAAAATTCAAGATTTTTTAAGAGAGAGAAAAATTCCAGAAAATCTTGATGGTATTGAAGATTTTAACAAAAAAAGGTTTAACGAAGCAGTTGAAGATTACATTAATCAATCTAAAAAAAATAGTACTATATAATATTAAAAAAATAAAACAAAGTGAAAAAAACAAAACTAATCGGAATATGGATTATAATTTTCATTTATCTAGCTAGTTTTACTTATGCGACAAACAACTACAGGCCTTATATACATAATCCTAAGGTTCCAGAACATCCTGAGCTAAATCTACATGGTAGTTATCAAACAGAACTATGGCCTGGGGCTGCTACTTATACTTTTGACATAGAAGTTCCTCCTGGTAGGAACAGTTTACAACCTTACTTGTCTTTAAACTATAACAGTCATTTAACAAAGCAAAGGCCTTCTATTTTAGGAACTGCTTGGGATTTAACACAAAATTATATTTGGAGAGATGTTGATTATTCTTTTGCAGATACATCTGATGATAAATTAAGATTAGTATTAAATGGTCAATCATATGAGCTAGTTTATGTTCCATCTGAAAATAAGTATCATACTAAAATTGAATCTTATTTGCACATCACAAAAATATCTGGAGGAAACAACCAACTAAACGAATATTGGATTGTTAAAACTAAAGATGGAATTCAATATAGATTTGGTTATAATCAAGATTCAGAATTAGTCTCAAATCTTCATAACTATGCAACAAGATGGAGTTTAGATCTAATAAAGGACACACACAATAATGAAATTTATTATAGTTATAGGGAAGATCCTAATGCAAATGATATAGGTACATCATATCCTTATAAAATAGAATATAACAATGAAAAAAGTAGAGTAATAGAATTTATCCTTGAAGGTTCAGACAGACCAGATAAATGGTTAGTTTATGAGCAAGGAAATAAAATAAGAGAAGCTAGAAGAATAAAAGAAATTCAGATTAAAGCAAATAATAACTTAGTAAGAAAATACGTTCTTAATTATATTACTTTAGACACAAACACAAAAAGTTTTCTTTCATCAATTACAATTTATGGAACTGATGGAACTTCAACTCTGCCTTCAACTAATTTTGAATATAATGATGTATCAAAAGGATGGACTGAAGACTCAACATGGGTTATACCATCTGACGCGTATTTTGGTGGTACAAGGGATTATGGGGTAAGGTTTGTAGACTTTAATAGGGATGGGCTTTTAGATATCTCAAAATCAGATAATTATAATAGAAAAGCATGGACCAATAATGGTAATGGGTGGACATTAGACAATTCCTGGAACTTGCCTTGTAAAACTGTAGATTTGGATAATGATGACGCTGGAACTAGGTTTGTTGATTTGAATGGTGATGGTTTTGTTGATATTTTAAAGGCAGACGGCCCTTTAACAGCAGATAGAGATGCTTATACTAGTGATGGTGTTGCATGGAGTCAAGACGATAGTTCATGGAACCTTCCAATGGCAAAGCAGATTATTGACGTTGATGATGGGAATTATGATAAAGGAGTCAGACTAGTTGATTTTAACAGTGATGGGTTAATTGATATTTTGAAAAGTGTAAGTGGTGATCAAGATGCAATGATTAATACTGGCAGTGGATGGATGGATGATAGTTCGTATACTCCTCCTTTAGATGTTGAATTTGTAAGTTCTAACACAAACCCTAAAGATGAAGGAGGAAGAGTAGCTGATTTGAACGGTGATGGATTACCAGACCTTATTAATGGAGAAAACAGAAATACATGGATTAACACAGGCAGTGGTTGGGTACTAGATAATACTTATGCTATTCCATTATCTGCAATTTTTGTAGTAGCAGGTGAGGATGAAGGCGTTAGATTAGCAGACGTCAATGGAGATGGATTAGTTGATATTTTGAAAGGAGAAGGGAGTGACCAAAGAACATGGATTAACAACGGACAAGGATGGGGTGAAGATACAGATTGGGAAATTCCAGAATTAGCTGATTTTGTAACAGCAGATGATGGAGATAACAAAGGTGTTAGAGTAGCTGATGTTAATGGTGATGGTTTGCCTGATTTAATAAGAGCTAAAACTTCTAGTATAAGAACAACTTGGATTAATAAAGCTTCAAAAGCTTACCTATTAAAATCAATTACAAATGAATTTGGAGGCAAGACTACAATAAATTATGAAAAATCAACTGATTTGGATAATTCAGATGATGACGGGGTCTCTCAAATTGGCTTTAATATGTGGCTGGTAGATACAACAACTGATAATAACAACATGCCTGGCTCTCATAATATAATTGGAGATACTAATTATAACTACTTCAAAGGATTATACGACTATGATGATAAAGAATTTAGAGGTTTTAATTTTGTTCAAGAGATATTGTCAGATATATCTTTAGTTAATCATTGGTTTTACCAAGATGATGGTAAAAAAGGTAAGGAATTTAAAACAGAGCTATTTGATTCGAGTTCAAACCCATTTGAAAAAACTGAATCAACTTGGATAAGTTCAACTTCCAATGGTTACAGTATAGTAGAACTCTCTTCTGAAGATTATTATTTGTATGATGGTTATAACACAGACCCTAAAAGTACAAGGAAAGAGTACAGCTACGATAATTATGGAAATGTAATATCTGTAAATGACCTAGGAGATAGTAGTGTAAGCGGTGATGAAATATATGAACAATGGCAGTATGTTTATAATTCAAATAGTTGGATTGTAGATAAACCAAAAACATATTCTTTATACGATGCTAGTTCAACAAAAAAGAAAGAAATTTTTTATAGATATGATAATCTTGCATATGGTTCCCCACCTACAAAAGGGGACTTAACATGGGAAGAGCATTGGTTAAATATAGGCTCTAATCCGGTTTATCAATATGATTATGATGCATATGGAAATTTAATTGAAGAAACATATCCAGAAGGATATGTTATACAGTATAATTATTGTATTACTGACATAACTTATACTTTTAATGAAAGAACAACTAACCCAAAAAACCATATTTTCAACTACAGATATTATTTGGGAACAGGTAATTTAATATCAGAAACTGATGCTAATGGTAACTTAATAGAGTACACTTATGATGTTTTTGGTAGGATAAAAAAAGAAATTTTACCTTATGATAGTATATCATACCCTACTAAAGAATATACTTATTCAATTGATGGAAATCCTCCTGAAAATATAAAAATTTCTCAGAGGGAAGCAAGCGGAAATTCAAATACTTTTGACTCGTATTATTATTATGAGGGTTTTGGAAATCTAATTCAAATAAAAAACGAAGCAGAAGACTCACAACAAATAGAAGTTGACTTTTACTATGATGATTTAGATAGGTTAATTAGGCAAAGCAACCCTTACTTTGTTTCAGCCAGTTCTGGATATGCAAATCCAAGTCAATCTGTAAGCAACACTAAATATAACTATGATGCTTTATCAAGAATAATTGAAGTAATTAATCCTGACAATACAGATAGGATTATTGATTTTGACCATTGGAAAATCACAGTTTATGATGAGAACAACAATAAAAAAGTATTTTTTGTTGATGCTTTTGATCAGATTGTCAAAATCGTTGAATACTTGAAAACTAACTACTTTGAAACTAAATACACTTATGATGCTTTAGGAAATATCATCCAGATAAATGATCCTTACGGTAACACTATAGAATACACTTACGATACACTTAGCAGAAAGCTTAGTGAGATAGATTCAGATTTAGGAACATGGCAATATTCATATGATAAAAACAATAACTTAATCTCGCAAACTAGCAGTAAAGGGGATGTTGTTTCAATACAGTATGATGAATTAAATAGAATAAAAAGTAAAAGCAGCACTCAACAAGTTATTTACTATTATTATGATGGTGTTAAAGGAACATTAACAAAAATAACTGCACCTGGAATCGCAATTGATTACAACTATGATGATAGACTTAGAAAAACCAAGGAAGATTTTAGTATAGACGGAAAAACATTTACAATTGAGTGGACATATGATGCTATGGATAGAATCACAGATGAAAAAATTCCAGACAACTCAGTTGTTTCTTATCAATATACTACACAAGGATTAATTGGTTCTGTTTCAAATTTATTGAATGATATAAATTATAATCAATTTAGTAAGCCAACTCAATTATTTTATCAAAATAGTTTAAGATCTGATTATACTTATGATCCTTTGATGAGTAGGATTAGTGAAATAAAAACAAGCAATGAACAAGATTTAGATTATAATTATGATAATAAAGGAAACATAATAAGTATTGTTGATAGTGTAAATGGTGTTAATGCTAATCTTAATTATGATAAGTTAGATAGATTAGTTTATTCTGGAAATAAACAGAAGAATTATACTTATGATGCGCTTGGTAATAGGATAGCGGTGCTTTCTCCTACTGGGAAGAAGAATTATTTCCATGGAGATGCTAGACATTCTGCAAATAAAATTTCTATGTTTAGTGATATGGATTTAGATGGAATTAGAGATTCGGAAGATAATTGTGTTTATGATTCTAATCCTGATCAAATAGATTCAGATGGAGATGGTCTAGGTGATGTTTGCGATCAATATCCTAATGACTATGATAATGATGGTTACAATTCTGACATTGATTGTGATGATAGTAATGTAAATGTAAACTCTGGTCAAGAAGAAGATTACTATAACGGTATTGATGATGACTGTGATGGTGAAATTGATGAATGGCCGTCAATAACATGTGGCAGTGTTGTTTGTGCAGAATATTGTAGTAAGGGGATACTGTATTATAATCCTTCATGTGAACCCAAGGTTATATTTAGGACTAATGTTGTACAGGGAAATGGCTATAATTATAAAAACGGAGTAACAACAGATAACTTAGGTGCTTGGATAGCCCTTGATTTGGATGGAAATGGTGCGTTAGAGGGTTATGGAAAAACAAACGGAGCAATAATTAGTGCTTGTGAAGATCCAATACAAGAAATTAGCAGGACTTCTGATAATTACCCTATAGTTCAGGATGGAGATGATATAGGTGTTTGTTTTAGTAATACAATAACTTACGCAAGAAGATACTCTACAGGTGATTCAGATACACAAAATGCAATACTAAACCCAGAACCAACTGAACCTTATACATCTAATGGTCAAGAGGTTACTACTGAGGGTTGTGCTTATGAAATAGAATATAATTCCCCTTTATGCTTTAATGATTATAACATAAACTTATTCCAAGGCCAAAACCTAATCAGCTTACCTATACAACCACTAAACTCTTCAATTGAAAATATAACCAATGGTTTATCAGGGCAGGTTGTTGTATGGTACTATAATACTTCAAACAATACATGGTATGTTTATGATAGTAATAAAATATGGTTGAATACTTTACACACTATGGATTATGGAAATGCTTATTGGTTAAAATCTGAAATAGATCAAACATTAACTGTAGAAGGAACTGTTGTAAAAGATTATACGGTTCCGTTAAAGACAGGTTGGAATTTAATTGGTTATAATATGTCAATAGGTAATCTTCCAGAAGCTATTAGTGATTTAACAACACCAACCAAGGTTTTCACATATTACACTGATGAAGATAAATGGTTAGTTTATGACACTAATGGTTCTTTTAATAATTTAGATAATATGAGTGAAGGAAAAGGTTATTGGTTAAAATCAGGTGAAAATCAGGATTGGAAGATATAAAATATTTTATTTTAGAGCTTTATAACTCCGCCGCCACTTAATCTTCTGAATCCTTTTATTAAATGGATTCTGCTTTTTATTTTTTCGTAGATCTTCTCAAACTCTGCTGGTGAGATTTCTACTATTCCAGAACTGTTTTTATCTGAAAAACATATTGCAATGTTTTCTTTTTCAGGATGTATTATATCTTCATTGATTAATATTTCTTTTATAGTGCTGTCGTCCTCGATCCTTGCAACACCATTAGATGTTTTCATTTTTATTTTCATTATAACCACCAATATAGCTGGAAATGAATGAATTATTTAATTGTTTCTATTTTGGAATGGTAATAAAAAGTATGTTTGTTATTTTTAAGCAAAATTTATAAACAATAATCAAAATCTAGTTCTATTATGGAAAAAACTAAAGGAATAACTGTAAAAAAGGAAAAAGATATGCCGGAATGGTATTCACAAGTAATTCTAAAGTCAGAACTAGCAGATTATGCTCCTGTTAGAGGATGTATGATAATAAGGCCATATGGATATGCTATATGGCAGTCTATACAGGATTTTTTCAATGATAGATTAAAACTATTAAAAGTAGAGAATGCTTATTTTCCATTATTTATTCCAGAAAAGTTCTTTCACAAAGAAAAAGAGCATGCTAAAGGTTTTGAACCAGAAGTAGCATGGATTGAAAACAAAGATGAAAAACAGGAAAGATTGGCTTTAAGGCCAACATCTGAAACAATAATGTATGATTCTTATGCAAACTGGATAAGAAGCTGGAGAGACTTGCCTTTAAGAATTAACCAATGGTGTAATATTGTCAGATGGGAAGTCAAAGATGTAAAATTATTCTTAAGAAGCAGAGAGTTCTTATGGCAGGAAGGACATTGTGTTTATGAAACAGAAGAAGAATGTAATAAAGAAGCATTAACATATTTAGATGAATATACTAAAGTCTGTGAAGAATTATTAGCTATTCCTGTTCTGAAAGGAGAAAAAACTGCTAAAGAAAGGTTTGCAGGAGCAAAAGCAACTTATACTATTGAAGCATTTATGCCTGACGGAAAGGCTTTGCAATGCGGAACTTCTCATAATTTAGGACAGGGTTTTGCAAAAGTATTTGGAATTGAATATATAAGGAAAGATGAAAAAAAGAAAACACCATGGCAGAATTCATGGGGATTTTCAACCAGACTGATAGGAGCAACTGTTATGCAGCATTCTGATGATAAAGGTTTAGTTCTTCCACCGATGGCAGCTCCAACACAGATTGTGATTATCCCAATAATATTTGAGAAAACAAAGGAAAAAGTTTTGAAAAAGGCAAATGAATTAAAGCAGAAATTAAAGAATTTTAGAGTTAAATTAGATGATAGAGATGAGTATAGTGCTGGATGGAAATTCAATGAATATGAACTAAAAGGAATTCCTTTAAGATTAGAAGTTGGGCCTAAAGACATTGAAAACAAACAAGTTGTTTTAGCAAGAAGAGATACAGGTAAAAAAGAAGTTGTAAAAGAGAAAGATCTGGATAAAAAGATTAAAGAATTATTAGATGATATTCAGGAATCGTTGTTTAATAAAGCTAAGAAATTTTTAGATTCAAGTATTGTTAAAGTTAATGATTGGAATGAGTTTATGAAAGTTATTAAAGATAGGAAAATAGCTTACTGCCAGTTCTGCGGAGAGATTGAATGCGAGGACATTATTAAAGATAAAACAGGAGGAGCTACTTCTAGATGTATTCCATTTAAAGAGGAAAAAATAAAAGGAAAATGTGTGAAATGCAGTAAAGAAGCTAAGCACTGGGTTTATTTTAGTAAGAGTTATTGATATTTTATCTTAATTTTCTTTTTTTTTTTTTTTTTCGAAAGTTTTATATAGTATTTATGACTATTAATTTATAGTCAAATTAAAGAGATGATATAATGTATTGGAAGGAAATCAGAAGAAGTAAACATTTCGAGGAGTATCATAAAGGAACTTTAGCCTGGAGTGATGTTGTGCGTTTAATATATTTAATAAAGAATAAGAGAAAGAAAGGTAACAAAATTGAAATTGAAGACGATAAGTTTTATATTTTGTGTGAATTGAAGGATAAGGTTTTGTATGTGATAAATGTTAAAAGAAAAATATAAAGGTGGTGTAAAATGATGTGCCCTGAGTGTAAAGCAAAAATGAAAGAAGTTAAAGTAAAGATTCAAGATGCAGATAGCCTTGCAACTAGTTACCAATGCAGTAAATGTAGTTATTTTGATTTTGAGGATAAATCTATAAACAAAGCTATTGATGAAATTAAACAAAAAGAATCAACTTTAAAGATAAAACAGAAAATAATAAAACTTTCCCATGATAGGTTAGGAATGTATATCAATAGAGATGTGGCAAGAAGCTTAAATCTTAAAGGCGGAGAAGAAGTATATGTTTCTGTTCCAGATAAAAAACATCTTGTAGTTAATCTAAGCTAATCACTGGGTTTATTTCAGTAAGAGTTATTAACCCAGCATTTCCACAATAACATCAGTAACATCAATCTTACTTTTGGCAGAAGGAATGGTGTTTGTAGAAATAACATTAATCTTTGCTTTATTTAGTTTTTGCAAAGCATTCTCAGCAAAAATTCCATGGACACATATGCAGGTAATTGTTTTTACTCCTAATTTTCTCAGATTCTTTGCAGCTTCTATTATAGTGTTGCCTGTGCTGATCATATCATCAATAATAACTATGTTTTTTCCTTTAACATCGATTTTTTTGTTGAAACTAACTACAACTTTTCTTCCAGAAATTCTCTTTTTTCCCATAATATATGATTCAGAATTAATATAAGAAGCAACTTTGTTAGCCCATTTATATGATTCCCAGTCTGGGCCTATTATCAATGGTTTCTTTATGTTTTTCTTTATGTAATCTGCAATCTTCTTACAAGCACTTAATTTATGTGATTTAATCTTAAATATATGGCCTAAAGTTTTTTCTCTATGAAGATGAGGATCTATGATATATATTTCATCAAGAAATTTATCCATGATATCTGCTATGACTCTTAAGCTTATGGCTTCTCCAGAACGAAATCTTTTATCATTTCTCAGATATGGAAAATAAGGTGCAACTAATGAAACACTTTTTGCTTTTAAGTCTTTGGCAGTGTCTGCTGCAAACAACACTTCTACTATTAAATCATTTATATCTCCATAAAAGCTTTGTACTAGAACAACTTTCTTATTCTTAACATCTGTTTTAAATCTAAGATTTAATTCTCCATCTGGGAATTTTTCAACACTAAGTTCAGAATAAGGTTTTTTTAGTCTATTAGCAACTTTTTTAGCCAGATGTTTGCCATTAGAACAGCTTATGATTATCATTTATCAGCCTCTTTTTTTTTTTTTTTTTTTATTTTAATTATCTGCTTATATTTAAATCTTTACATATGTTAATAGCAATAGCTAATGCTCCTGATTCAGCATCTTTATAGTTAGTTGCAAAACTTATTATCAATAAATTGCCTTTTTTGAAATTAAACTCTTTTTCTAAATCACTAAATCTGCTTGTGTAATCAACATTTGGCAGATATAATCTTTTTTCAAAAACAAAGATTACAGCACCTTCTGCTTTGTTTTTTACAGCAATATCCCTTAATCTATAGTCTATTTTTCCTTTTTTTCTTCCTTTAATTAATATACCTATTTTTTTTTGCTTGGGATATATTGCATCAGAATCAATTTTTTTTATTTCAATAAGATTATTTATTTTTTTTAAAAGAGTTTTACCTTTGTTAGTAAGACTATGACCCTGCCTTGTAGAAATTATGTTTTTTTTTTTCTTTAATATGTCCAACACAGATCTTACAGTTCCTTCTCCTAATCCAAGTTTTTTGACTAGCCCTTTTCTGGATATGTTTTCATCTATTGCTAAGAAACACCTTAATACATCTATTTTTGTATAGTTTGGAATGTTACCCACCATAGAAAGTACCGTAAAGTTTATATAGTTTAAAAAGTTTTCGTTGGATATCGTATCCAACGTGGGGAAAGAATGATAAGTGTTATAGATAATAGTCAAAATTCATTAATAAGTGGAAGAGATCATAAATCTTTTTTCTTGTTTAGACCTGTTGTAGCTAATAACCAAGAAGGTAACTTTGTATTTTCTGACGGAGGCCAGGGATTTAGAAAGCCAGTAACAGAAGACAGAATAAAGAATGTTGCTCAGTCACGCTGGTATAGCAACATAGATAATAATAATGTTAATTTGGAAACAAGAATAATAGCTCATAGTGCTCCTTCAGGTGGTCTGGAAAAAAAAATATTATCTCAATTTTATGATGAAGGTAAAAGTTATGCAAATTCTGATGATTTAGTTTTAAGTTATCTATCAATAATACCTTTTAAATCAATTTCAAATAAGGGTATGGTAAATGATATAAATTATACTCCTATCTTATCATTACTAAAACAAAATCACTTATTCAAAGATAAAGGGATAACATATTCTAAATATGGTGTTTTAGATGAGGGTAGTTATGCAGGAATATTTACATATGATATAAATTATGCTGGATTAGGTTATGAGGGTTTTGGAATAAATAGCTTAAGATATGAAGAACATCTAGAAGTAAAATATACTGCCTTAAGTTTCACAGATTTATCAAATTTATACTTGAACTCCAGCAGACATGATTACTATTTAGAGGAGCAACCACTATATCATATTACTAATAATGTAGAAAAAAGATTAAAAACCCACTCAAAATTAAGTGAATATAGTTCAAGACCTAATGTTTATGAAGTAAAAAAAAATGATTACAAAATCGAGGTAAAAACATTTGTTCCTACATTAGATGATTATACTGAAATTAAACAAATTAAAGTTAATCCTGTTGTAAAACAAGAATATTCAATTAAAAAAACTAATTCTGCTCTTCCTCATCAAATAAAAACAGCACATAACAACAACATAATAAAAGAATACAGAATTGAATCAAAAGAAACTCCAAAAATCGAATATAGATTAGATGAAATAAAAAACAATCAACTATCCGACTCAAATGTTGATCATACTATAAAACCATCTGTTTTTATTGAAGCAGGACTTAATGCAGATTATAAAGAATTAGTTTCACAATCAAATCTTGATTTTGTTATTAAATTCAATGATTTTGAAGTAAAACCTTATCAACACGAAGGTGTTAAATATGATATTAAAGATTTAAAGAAAGTGTTATATTCTGATGAAGCTAAGCCATATAAAGCAGATCTCTCATTAATCTCATCTGATACTTTAGGACAAAGTTATCCACTTGAAAATTTAATATCAAGGGCTAAATTAAGTGTTATTAATCCGTCTGTTTTTAGGAATCAAGTTATAAGGGGAATGGAAATTAGCGATATTACAGAAGAAAGAGCTGAGTCAAGGTATAAAAAAGAAAAAAAAGCTATTGAAGAAGAGTCTTCTAATGAACATTATGAGAAAGAGATTGAGAGAAGAGCAGTAACTGAAGATAATAATGTACAAGAAGAGTCTTCAACAAAGAAAACAGAATTAGAAGAAAAGGTTGAAAAATATGATAAAAAGACTATAGAAGATACTAATATTGGTGAAAAAGCTAATGAACATTATGATGCTCAAAATAAAGATATAACTTTTGGCCAGGTAGCAGGTTTAGGATTAGCAGGTCTTTTTGCTGGTATTGGAATGGGTGCTGTAAGTGCTGTAAAAGCACTGACACAAAAAAAAGAAGAAACAAATAATAAAGCAGAAACTATAGAAGAAGTAATTAAAGAAATAGAATTTAAGACTGATTATAAACCTTTGGAAGTTGGGGAAGGTTATGAGGTATGGCACAATGAAAAAATAGATGAAAGTGTTTTAAAGGGCTTTAAGGGAATTTATAATAAGCCTACAACTATTATGGAGTATATTGATAATAAAACAGGGAAAATTGGTAAAAGGGATATAAAATCAGACTCTATTTTTAATTATGTTCATCATGTTTTGAAAGAAAAAGGTTTTGATGTAGAGGTAAGACAAGGCTATACTGACTGGACAAATGGTAAATGGGTTGATGGTTTGATTATAGACTTAAAAGACTATGAAGCTAGAAAAAAAGATGGTTTAATTATAAAGATAAATGGAAAAGAAGTAGCGTGGGAATCTGGAAAAGAAAATCCACTCTTAGATGGTCAGTATAGTGATTTAACCAAAGACATTAATGTTGAAGTTCTCAATGTGACTCAAGGAGACTATAAAGATGAGAATGCTGATACAGGTCATGATGGTGTTCCAGTATGGCAAAATCAAATAACTGAAGAATATAAAGGCAAATCATTTGGAGATATAACTGCAAATGTAAAAAAAAAAAACGAACAAGAGCTAAAAGAAATGCTTGGAGAACATTATCAGACAAAGGTTTTTGTTGCAAATCAGTTTTGCTATTTTGTTGATACTGGATTGAGTTTAGATACAATACTGGATGGAAATCTATTTGAACAATATAAAGGAAAGGAAATAAAAATAGTTCACAAATCGTATCTTTGTGGAGGTTCTAGATTTAATGAATTCCACCAAGATGAGAGTTCTGATCCAAGCAAAAAATACCAATGTAAAGGTTCACGTTATTTTGAATTTCATAAAGATGAACTAACTGAGATAATAAAGAACTACCCATGCCAAGGTGCAAGATACTCTGAATTCCACAATAAAGTATCAGAGTCAAGGTATCCATGTAATGGAGTTTTGAAACCACTTTATAATTTACTTCATGAAAAAAATAAAAGAGTGGAAATAGATGATAGTAATCCTTTAAAAGGTATAATATTCCCAGATGTTGAAATACAGAAAGATAAAAATAAAGGAAAAACTGTAAAAGAGTTTCTTGAGCATATATTTGATAAACCAAGTAGCGATGAGTTAAAGATAAAAAGAGAATATTCAATCAATCCAAAAACAAACCAAGAAGAATTAGCAGAGTTACCACAATATGCCCCGGATGCTGTGGAAAAACTAGGAAATAATTTGAGGCTTGAGGTTTTTGTAAATGAAATAAAATCCCCATTAAATACAAAACTTAATGTTGGAGATAAAATTTCTTTAGCATATGTTGCACAGAGAGCTAAATAGTTGAGTTTTATGAAACAAAAATTAATTCAAAAACAAAAAATAAAGAAAAAAGGAATAGTTGTTGTAGAGCAAAAATCAAAATCTGCTCAAAGATTGGCTTTGCATGCTTTACAGAAACAGTTACAAATAATAAAACTAAAGGAATGGTTAGTTTTAGCTAGCTTTGTTTTTGGAGCTGCATTGTTAAGGGTTCCAATGCAGGCTGTGCCTAGTGCAGAGCCATTGACATTTTTTGCTGTATTGGCTGGTTGGATGTTTGGAAGAAAAAAAGGTTTTTTAGCAGGAGCTTCTAGTCTGTATATCTCAAACTTTTTGATGTTTGGTGGCCAAGGGCCATGGACTTTGTTCCAGGCATTAGGTTTTGGAATAGCTGGATTTGTTGGAGGGTTTTTGAGGAAGAAGGCATCTATTATTGAAACAGTGATATACATGGCAATAGCAACATTAATTTTTGAGATTGTGATTAATATTGGATCTGTTTTTATGTTTCCATTCAATATATTTACTTTGTTTTTGACAGCTTTGCCATTCACACTTATACATCTGGCATCTAACTCAATATTTGGTTTGTTTTTGCCGTTTTTGAAAAAAAAAATTATGGAAAAAGGTAATTTCAATGAAAAAGATTATTGTATTAATCTTATTAATAAGTATAGTAGTAAGTTTAAGCTTGATAGGATTAAGGGAAAAGGGAATAAAATCAGAGACTGGCTTAGTAGAATTAACAATAAGATCACTAGGAAACACCACATCTGAATATTATGATGGAAGTGGTACAAGCCCTTTAGAGCTGCTTAAACAAAGGCATGATGTAAAGACTTCACTAAATAACCAATTTGTAAAATGTATTGATAATGTATGTGTGGAAAATGAGTATGGTTGGAGTTTATTTGTCAATGATAAATACATAAATTATGGAGTTAATGCTTACAAAATAAAAAGAGGCGATAAAATAATGTTTGAGTTTAGCAAGGGGGATAAAAGATGAAAAAAATAATATATGGATTAGTATTGATTTGTTTGTTGTTACCATTAACTGTATCTGCACTTAAAACAGGTATAGTAATAGAAGTAGAGAGTGAGACCTATTATAGTTGTGTTGATATTGAAAGCGGAGATTCTGTCTATAATGTTCTAGACAACTTAGATGAAAAAAGAAATGATATAAGCATGACAATTGATGGTGAATTAACTGGGACATATTATTTGAGAACAATCAATGGGTTAAGCCATAAAACAGTAGATGGCAAGTATTATGGATGGAATTTTTTTGTTACTAATGTTGATAACAATGATTTCACAGATCCGCCTGAAATAGCTCCTGGCTGGAATATGGGCATAGGAGACTATAAAATAACTAAAGAAGAAAGCATAGGGATAACGTACTCATACACTATCTACAATTTAGACTGGACTATTGATGTTTCTCCTGAAAAACCTAGTTTTTTAAGTTATGACCAACTTTGTAATAATCTTAAAATAAAGAACGTAGATTTCTATGTTGATGGTGACAAAGAATCTGGAACTATAAAAGTTGAACCTAATTCAAAACTGGAAGTCAGGGTTGAATTAGAAAATCTATACTCTAAAGAAATGGATGTTGAAATAAATGGTGTTTTAGTTACTGCTTTATTAGATGGTATTGATGATGGTGAATATATTGAAGAAGAAGCAGAAGATTTTGACCTAAATCCGGGAAAAAGTAAAACAGCAAAGATTGAGTTCGAAATCCCTTTAGAAGTTGAAGAAGGAGAGTATGATCTGGAAATTTTAGTAGAAGCAGAAGATGATGCTAAAACAGAATATGGGCTAAGGGAAGATTTCAAGGTTGAAGTTGATAAAAAATCACATGAATTGATGTTTACTAGGTTAGAATTAAGCAAAGAAGAGTTAGAATGTGACAGACAGAGTAATGTTGATGTTAGTTTGGTTAATATTGGAACAAAAGAAGAGGATGTTGTTTTACAGATTGTTAACAGTGATTTAGGTTTAAATGTTAAAAAGGAATTTACCTTAAGTGAAGAGCCTTTTGATGACGACAGTAGATTTTCTGAGTTGATTCCAATCAAGATAAACAATGAAGTTAAAGCAGGAGAATATTCAATAACAGTTAAAGCAAGCTATAACAAAGGAAATGATGAAGTAAAAGAAACATTGAATTTAGTTGTTAAAGACTGCGATAACAACATAGTAGAAGAAACAGAGGAAGAAGAAGTTGTTGAAGATAATAGTATGGAAGAAGTAACAGGAGCAGTAGTTTATGAAGAAACAAGTGAAGATTACATAGGAATATTGATGGGATTAGGAGTAGCAGTGATTGTTTTAGTAATACTTCTTGTTGTTTTTTTTGTTGTCAAGAAGTAAATTTTTTTTTATTTTTAATTATATTCACCCCCTACTTAGGATGAAAATCAAGTATTTTGATACCATTCTATAATAGCAAAAAGTTTATATAGTAGAAAGGATTATTGAGATAAATATTAGCCAATATAATTAAAACCGCAAGGGGGCGATAAAAAGTGAAAAAACTAATATTGATAACCG
>CAZSMA010000006.1:0-28631 GCA_964608065.1 uncultured Methanosarcinales archaeon | reverse complement strand
AAAAAAAAAATAGAAAAAAAATTAACTTTTTTTTTTTATTTTTTTTTAATTTATTACCCAATTTTTTTTTTTTTTTTTTTTTATTAAATCACAGGTGACTACAAAATAACTAAAATGTAGTCACCTAAAACCAAAAAGTTTAAATATGTAGTCACCTATATTACTATTATGCACATAGAAAAAAGGAAAGTCGGAGAAAGAATTAAGTATTTTCTTGCTCATTCATACAGGGAAGGCTTAAAAGTCCATAAGTTCAGGAAATACTTAGGCCAGGATATAAATAATAAAATCCTTGAAGAAAGAAAGGCCATCGCTGAAAAGCTTATATTAGAAGAAATCCATAAATACAATATAATCTCAGACCCGTTGCATTTTGAACTTTCAAAAGAAGAGATAAAAAGGATAAGGGATATAGAGGCAAAAATACCGATTAAGATAGCCCACCTTTCAGAAAGAGAATGGAAGGAATTCTCAAAAATATTCACCTATAACACAAATGCCATTGAAGGAAGCAAACTTAACCAGGTTGAGGTAAAATACTTATTAGAAAAAGATAAATGGCCTAATAGATCAAAAGAAGATATAGCTGAAGCTTTTGGAGTTGACGAAGCAATATCCTTTATCAGAAAAACAAAAGAGCACGTATCAGTAGGACTAATAAAGAATATACACAAGATTGTCTTTAAAAATTCAAAAACGTTTGCAGGAAAATTAAGAAAAAAGAAAGAGGATGTTGTAGTCCTGGATAGCAGAGGGAACATTGTCCATGAAGGAGCTCCACAAGCAAGAATTGCCCATTTGCTTAGGCGATTAGTAGAATGGTATGAAAAGAATAAGATAAAATACCCTGGACTTGTTTTAGCAGCAGTGGTTCACAATCAATTCGAAAATATTCATCCATTTGCTGACGGAAACGGCAGAGTAGGCAGGATACTTCAAAATAATATCCTTATCAAACACAAATTGCCTCCTGTGAATATTGATTTCAAGAACAGGGTTGAATACTATGATGCGCTGCAGGCATATGAAAAATATCGTGATTTAAAGCCAACTATCAATCTGTATATGAAAGAATATAAAGAATTAAAGAAAAAGCTAGACAAAAAAAAGTAGATAACAACTATACCTTTTTATTTTATTATTATCTAGTTCATTGACCAAGTTTTTTCAGCAGAGGATATTATGAATTCAGCTTATGACAGCATATCTTCCATGGCTTTCTCTATCTTAGAGCTCATGTTATATCCTTTTTCCCTGCAATATCTTCTGAACTTATCAGCAGTATTCTTATCAATAGTGAAATTAAGCCTTTTTTTTGTTCTTATTCTCTTGTCTCTCTCAAATTCCATTAGAGTATCAAATACTATCTTATCCCTGACTACAATATCATGCGCTATCTTCAATATTTTATTTGATTGCATCTTTAATCATATCCTCAATCTTGGCTATACTCTTGATATTTTTTAGGATGATATCTTTAACCAATAAGACAACCTTGTCATCATATGTTTTATACCCTTCATACTCTGCATAACTCTTCAACAAAAGCGCCGCTGTTCTTTTATTTCCTTCTTCAAAAACGTGGTCCAATAAGATTGCTCTTACCAAAAAAGCTAACGCCTTAGTCCAATTCTCAGTTTTCTTTGCATAACTCAGTGCAAAGTCTAGGCTGGCTTCATTAATAATCGTGCCATTATCAAATTCCTTATTAAAGGATATTATGTCTTTTTGGCTTAAAGTGAATTTCATAATACACACTTATACACACAAATGTGTACTAGTATTTAAAGTTTTCGTTTTGCAAAAGGGCGTTGGGAACATAAGTAAATATAATAAAAAGAAGTAATCTGTATTCCCCCTATTTAGTCTTATTCGTTCATTACCCAATTTTTTTTTTTTTATTAATGTAGATTCGTTTAATGCTCATTCTATCATTTTTCAACAACCTTTATATATAACAATAAACCAAACCAAGAAGTATGGGGGATTTAATACAGGAAATTAATAAACTAAAGAGAGAAAAGAACGCAGTTATATTAGCTCATAATTACCAAAGAAAAGAGATCTACGAAGTAGCTGATTTTATAGGCGATTCTTTAGATTTATCAAAAAAGGCTGCTGAAACTACTGCTGATATTATTGTTTTTTGCGGTGTTGATTTTATGGCAGAATCAGCTAAAATACTTAGTCCTAAAAAAAAAGTTTTAATCCCAAGTAAACAAGCAAACTGTCCAATGGCTGCAATGGTCAACTTAGATGAATTAAGAGAACTAAAACAAAATCATCCTAGAGCTGCAGTAATGTCTTACATTAACACAAACGCAGAAACAAAAGCAATGTCTGATATATGCTGTACAAGCATGAATTTCATTGATATTGCAAACTCTTTGCCAAATAAAGAAATTATTTTCCTTCCAGACAAAAACATGGGGGAATATCTACAAAAAAAAATAAAAAAAAAAAAATAATAACAATGGAGGGCTATTGTTATGTACATGATAAAGTTTTATCAAAAAATATAAAGAAAGCTAAATCTCTTCATCCAGATGCAAAAATAGTTGCGCACCCTGAATGTCCTCCTGAAGTTTTAAAACTAGCAGACCATATCACAGGAACTGGTGGAATGATAAAATATGCAAAAAATAATCCTGCAAATGAATTTATTATAGTGACAGAAGAAGGTATGTGTAACCGTTTAGAAATTGAAGTTCCAAACAAAAAGTTTTATAGGGCAGCAGGTATTTGTGTTAATATGAAGAAAATTAATTTAGAGAATGTTTATGAAGCTCTAAAAAATGAACAATTTGAAGTTGATGTTCCAAAACAAACAGCAGATAAAGCAAGAAAATGCCTTCAAAGGATGATAGGATAAAAAAAATTTATGATAAAAGTCATTTACTTACTGTAAAGAACAAATCTTACAGAGATTTCTTAGAAAATCTATTCAACTTATTACTAACAACAGATATTTCCAAAGGAGATATAACTTCTAATAAATTATTAAAAAACAAAACAGTAAAAGCAGTGATAATTGCAAAACAACCAGGAATTCTGGCTGGTATCGAAGAAATAACATATTTATTAAAAAAACATAATATAAAAATAATATCTAAAAAAGATAAAAGCAAAGTAAAAAATAATGAAATAATCATAGCATTAAAAGGAGATATTAAAACAATATTAAAACTTGAAAGAACAATATTAAATATTTTACAAAGAATGTCAGGAATAGCAACTTTTACAAATAATATTGTTAAAAAATCAAAAACAAGGATTGCATCAACAAGAAAAACGATTTATCCTTTACTTGATAAAAAAGCAGCTTATATTGGAGGAGCTTTAACACATAGGTTAAACCTAAGTGATGAAATTCTAATCAAAGAAAATCATTTAAAATACTCAAAACCTTGTAAAAATGCAATAATTGAAATAACTAACCTAAAGCAAGCATTAAAATTTGCCAAATATAAACCAAAAGCAATAATGTTTGACAATATGTCTCCAAACGAAATAAAAAAAACAATTAAATTGCTTCCTAAAAATATGATTTTTGAAGCTTCAGGTGTAAAAGACATCAAAAAATATCAGTTTGTTGATCTCATCTCATTAGGTTCATTGACTAAAAACTCTCATGTTTTGGACATGAGTTTGATTATAAAATGATAATAAGAAAAGCAAGATTATCTGATGCAGAAAATTTAGCTGAAATGTATACGCAGTTTTGGGAATATCACAAAGATGACCCTTTAATTGAACTAGAGAAAAAAATAAGCATTAAGAACCAGGTTGAATTTGCAAAAAAAGATATAATAAAAAAAAATGTTAACATATTCGTTGCAGTAATAGATAATAATATTGTTGGCTTTATTGAAGTTTTGATGAAAAAAAATGATAAATGCTTTAAGATAAAAGAATATGGATACTTAAATTCAGCAGTAACGCACAAGGATTACAGGAGACAGGGAATAGCAAGAGTTTTAGACGATTTTGCATTAAAATTTTTAAGAAAAAAGAATATAAAATATATTAAGACTAATGTTTATAATTCAAATAAGAACGCAGTTGAAACCTGGAAAAAACTTGGATTCAAGCCTTTGTCAACAATCATGATTAAAAAAACAAAATGATAAAAACAGACTTCTTAGTAATAGGATCTGGTATTGCTGGATTAAACTTTGCTATAAAAGCAGCTAAATACGGAAAAGTTACAATAATAACAAAAAAAGACATTATAGAATCTAACACAAACTATGCACAAGGCGGAATAGCTGCTGTTCTTTCAAAATATGATACTTTTGAAAAACACATCAAAGATACATTAAAAGTAGGATGCAATATAGGCAACAAAAAAGCAATTGAAGTTATGGTAAAAAACGCTCCAAAAGAAGTCAAATCTTTAGCTGAATTAGGAATTGGTTTTGATAGATACAAAGGAGATATAAGTTTAACCAAAGAAGGAGGTCACAGTAAAAGAAGAATTGTCCATATAAGAGATGTAACTGGAAGAGAAATAGAAGAAACACTTGTATCTCATGTAATAAACAATAAAAACACAGAAGTTTATGAAAAACATATTGCCATTGATCTTATCAAAAACAATGGAAGATGTATTGGAGCAACTATCCTTGATGTTAAAAATAATAAAATAATCAATATCTTCAGCAAAGCAACAGTACTAACTACAGGGGGTTTAGGTGAAATTTATTCTCATTCTTCTAATCCAAGGATTGCAACAGGTGATGGAGTAGCTATTGCATACAGAGCAGGAGCTAAAATAGAAGATATTGAATTTGTCCAGTTCCATCCTACTGCTTTAGACAAAAAAGGTTGCCGTAGATTTTTAATATCAGAAACAATAAGAGGAGAAGGTGCTTTATTAGTTAACAATAAAGGAGAAAGATTTATGGAAAAATACCATAAATTAAAGGAATTAGCTCCAAGAGATGTTATGACAAGAGCTATTTTAGATGAATTGAAAAAAGGGAAAGTATACATTGATGTAAGAAACCATGGTGATGATTTTTTAAAAAAAAGATTTCCAACAATCTACAGAACATGTTACGAATGTAATTTAGATATTTCAAAGCAGCTAATTCCAATATCTCCTGTAGCCCATTACTCATGCGGTGGAATAAAAACAAACACTTATGGAGAGACTAATATCAAAGCATTGTTTGCATTCGGAGAAGTCACTTGCACAGGAGTCCATGGTGCTAACAGGCTTCCAAGCAACTCATTGTTAGAATCTGTTGTTTTTTCTTCTAGAGGTATAAGCAAATGCAAACAATATATAAAAAATAAGATTAAGATTAAAAAAATAAAATCTCCAAGATTGATCAAAAACATGAAAGAATTAAGCAAAATTAGGAATAATTTAAGAAAAATAATGTGGGATTATGTTGGAATCATAAAATCAACCCAAGACTGCAATAAAGCTTTAAACCAAATTAAGAACATAGAAAAAAAGATTAATCAAATAAAAGGCATAAACTATCAATTAATAGAGCTAAAAAACATGGTTTTAGTTGCAAAATTAATAACAATAGCTTCTTTAAAAAGAAAAAACAGCATTGGTGTTTTTTATAATGAAGATTATCCTAAAAGTAAGAAACATATTGTCTTAAGCAGACATCTTTCCTAAATAACTTCTTAATTTTATCTCAACATTTTTTTTTAATTTGTCATCTAACTCTAATTTATTAACTTCCATATAAACATCAATTTTAGGCATCTTAGTCAATGTTCCTATAAAATTTCTATTGCTTTTTTTTGCTTCTTCTTCAATTTTTCTTGCATATTTAGAATTAAACAGCTTTATCGAAGGAAATTTAGTTATATTATCAGCCCCTGCATTAAGCAATAGATGGATTTCATCAAGATGTGTAAGCCAGCTTCCAACTGTTATCTCCAATTTAGGAAATGATTTCCTTGTCTTTTCAATCCAAGAGACATAATATTCTGAAGATATTACCTTTTTTCCATAAAATATAGTATTTTTCTGAGGCTTTAGCCTGTAAAATGTTATTTTATTGATTTTATTTTTTTTTAATAATTTTTTCAATAATGAAAAATCTTTTATTGTCTCACCTAATCCTAAAATAAAAGTCATAGTCTTTTTTAGTTTTAATTCATCACATATCTTAAACATTTTCTCTACATGTTTTATAGGTTTTGAAGGGCACATCTGTTGATGTAGTTTAGGATTTATTGTTTCAACAGTACCGCAAACTCCCTGGATATAAGGTTTAAACATCTCTAAATCATTTTTCCCCAAGATACCAATATTCAGCCACAATTTTTCCCCATATATCTCATAAATATTTTTTATCAAAAACAATAACTCTTTGTTTGTAAAGCTTTCATAACCTCCAGACAAAAACTCTATCTTCCAGCCCATTTTCTTGCAAATAATAGCCTCAGCTAATATTGAAGCAAAACTCCTTCTAGCTTTCTTAGGATCTTTAATCAGATTCTTCTGCGTTGACATATAGCAGAACTTGCAGTCTCCTTTAGCACAATACCAAGATAAAAATATTGCCCTTTCAAATTGTGTTTTTTTCATCTTGACATCCTTTTAACATATCTTCTGATTAATCTTTCTATCGGTTCTCTATGTGCAAAAAAAGAGCCTGTCTGCTTCAGATTCAGAAACTCTTCTCCAAAATGATGATAATTTATTTCAATCTTATTATCAAGCTCATTATCAAGCTTATAAAACCCTGTCAATATTCCTGCAAAAAAATAATTATCACCTTTTCTTAAAAAAACATGCTGGCCAGATTCATCTTCAGAGCTTGCAATAGAACTAAAAAGCTGATTTTCTTTTCCTTCAATGTCATTTGGAATTCTTTCAAGAACTTTTCCTTGTTTCTCATAAACAAGTGAATTAGCTGGGATAACAAGCTTTCCTAGTAAAATTTCTTTAGAATTATCATAAAAATCCCTGCCCCTTAATTCATATTCATAATCTACATGATGAGGATCCCCTATAAGCCTGATAAATGTTGAGACATCATCACCTAATAAAGGGATTTTATAACTCAAGTGCAAGCTGGGCTTTCCTTTGTATTTCTTATCTGTTTTCAACAAAGCAAGATTAGAATCTTCATCATACTCGACAACCTCAAATTCCTGGCTTGAATCCCAGACATTGCCTCTCCTAGTTTGAGGTACTAATTCCAAATTACCTTTATCTACAACATGATATGCAGTAAGGAAAAAATTATCACCTAAATGTGTTGCTCGTCCTTTTATTGATTTCTTGCCTTGCCTGTCTATCTCATTGATATCATAAAGAATTCTTTCAATATCTCTCCTATCTGTTACTTTTTCAGATTCTAAAAATTCTGTTAATAACCTCGATTCCCTTCTCTCTCTTGGATAACATGAATTTAATACAGCCCCAAGTGCTAGAGTTCCAGATGACCTTAAAAATTCTCTTCTGTTCATATTATATGAAATTACAAAGTATTATTTAAATATAACTTTTAAGCCTCTGAAGGGAATTGAACCCTCAACCTGCTGATTACGAATCAGCTGCTCTGCGATTAAGCTACAGAGGCAGAAATTATAATTTCGTTAATATTTCTTCTTTTTTATTATATTTTTTTTGACAATCAGAACAAACATAATGTTTTTTACCTTTTTTATCCTTAACTACAGTACCAACTATCTTTTTCAAAAATGTTTCTTCAATTTTTTTTTTACAAATTTCGCATTTCATATCAACTTAAAACATTACTTCATTTATAAAGGTTTTTATTGGATAGTTATTTTACTCTATAGAAATATATAAATATAACTTAACAAATTTTTCATTAAGATGGGTACAATGGAAAAAACATTAATAAAAGTAAAACAAGACAATGTAAAATTCATCGAATTACAATTCTCAGATTTCTTAGGAGGATTAAAATCAATAACAATCCCGACTGAAAGGCTTCCAGAAGCTTTGGAAAAAGGCATCTGGTTTGATGGCTCTTCTATAGAAGGTTTTGCCAGAATTGCAGAATCAGATATGTATCTTAAGCCAGATATTAACACTTATGCTTTAATCCCATGGCATGATAGGCCTGAGAAAACTGCCAGGCTTATTTGCGATATTTATGGACCTGATGGAAACCCATTTGAAGGAGATCCAAGATATATCCTAAAAAAGGTTTTAAAAGAAGCTGAAGAGCTGGGCTTTAAATATTACACTGGACCTGAACCAGAATTTTTTATTTTCAGAAAAGATAATGGGAATCTAAAAGCTCTGCCTCATGATAAAGCTGGTTATTTTGACTTAACAACAGATTTAGCTGCTGAGATAAGAAAAGACATGGTATTAGCTTTAGAAAAAATGGGTATAGAAGTTGAAGCATCACATCATGAGGTTGCTATTGGACAGCATGAGATTGATTTCAAATATGCAGAAGCTTTGAAAACAGCTGATAATGTTGTTACATTTAAATTTACAGTCAAAGCTATTGCTCAAAAACATGATTTGCACGCTACATTCATGCCTAAACCTATTTTCGGTATTAATGGATCTGGAATGCATGTTCATCAATCTTTGTTTAAAGACAATAAAAACATATTTTATGATGAAACCGACAAATATAAGCTAAGTCAGATAGCCAAAAGTTTTATTGCAGGTCAATTACAGCACATAAAATCTATATGTTCTATAACCTCTCCTTTAGTTAACTCTTACAAAAGGTTAACACCTGGTTATGAGGCTCCAGTCTACATTTGTTGGGGTCAGATAAATAGATCTGCTTTAATTAGAATTCCAAGAATACATGAAGGAAAATCAGAATCAGCAAGATGCGAGATTAGATGTCCAGATCCAACTTGCAATCCTTATTTAGCTTTTGCAGTTTTATTAAAAGCTGGTTTAGAAGGCATTAAACAAAACTTAAAACTAGAAGCTCCTGTTGAAGAGGATGTCTATCATTTTGACGATAAAAAATTAGAAGAAAAAAATATTGATGTACTGCCATATTCTTTATGGGAAGCAATAAAATATCTAAAAAAAGATGATATGCTAAAAAGTTTCTTAGGAGAAGAAACCTGGTCAAAATATATTGAAGCCAAAACAAAAGAGTGGGATGATTACAGGATAAGTGTAAGTGAATGGGAAATAAACAGGTATTTGGAGAATACATAAAGATTTAAATAATAAAGTTGAATACTGCTTCTTATGACACGTATAGCTGTGATAAACAAAGACAGATGCAATCCAATAGGTTGCGGAGACTTTCTTTGCATCAGAGTCTGTCCTATCAACAGAACAGGCAAAGAATGTATAATCAAGCTAGATGGTAAACCAACAATAGATGAAGAACTGTGCACAGGATGCGGAATCTGCCAGACAAAGTGCCCTTTCGAAGCAATCTCAATTATAAACTTACCTGAAGAATTAAAATCTCAGCCAACACACCAATACGGAATCAATGAATTCAGATTATATAATCTGCCAATCCCAAAATTCGGAAAAGTTGTAGGAATTTTAGGAAAAAACGGTATTGGAAAATCTACTGCAATACAAGTATTAGCAGGAGTCTTAAAACCAAACTTTGGAGATTTAGAAGCAAAGGAAATAAACTACAAACAAATTATTGAACATTTCAAAGGTACTGAAACGCAGATTTTCTTTGAAAAACTTAGAGATAAAAAAATAAAAGTTTCATACAAACTACAACAAGTTGACCAGATTCCAAAGCAAGTCAAAGGAAAAGTCAAAACCTTACTAAAAAAAGTTGATGAAAACAACAAGCTAAACGAAATTGTTGAAAAATTAGAACTAACAGAAATATTAGACAGCAATATAAACGAAATATCAGGGGGAGAACTGCAAAGAGTTGCAATTGCAGCAACTGTATTAAAGAAAGCTAACCTATACATCTTTGATGAACCAACATCTTACTTAGATATAAAACAAAGAATAAAAATAAGCAAATTCATAAAATCATTAGCAAACGAACAGACTGCTGTCATGGTTGTAGAGCACGACTTAATTATTTTAGACTACATGGCAGACTTAGTGCATATAATGTATGGTAAAGAAGCATGCTATGGTGTTGTTGGACTTCCAAAACCAACAAGAACTGCAATTAATGTCTACCTAGAAGGCTTCCTAAAAGAAGAAAACATTAGATTCAGGCCTTACAAGATTAAATTTGAAACAAAGCCTCCTGTTAAAACAATCTCTTCTAACTTATTAGTATCATGGAATCATATTCATAAAAAATTAGGAAAATTCAACATAGAAGCTAAGGAAGGAAACTTATACAAAAACGAAGTTATCGGAGTTTTAGGAGAAAATGGTATTGGAAAAACTTCTTTTGTAAAAATACTAGCAGAAGTTGACAAACCAGACAAAGGCAATGTAAGTGAAAAAGTCAAAGTCTCCTATAAACCTCAATATTTAGAATCTTCAGATGAAATTGTAGCTAATGTCCTGCAGGAAGCTATTAAACAACACACAAACCAAATAATAAACCCATTAGGTATAAAACATTTATTAAACAGAAAACTATCTGAACTCTCAGGAGGAGAGCTGCAAAGAGTTGCAATTGCAAAAGCCTTAGCACAAGATGCACAACTCTATTTATTAGATGAACCTAGCGCATATCTAGACGTAGAACAACGTCTGTTAGTCTCAAAAGTTATAAAAAATATTGCAGAAAAAAAAGGTCATTCTATCTTAGTTGTTGACCATGATCTATTATTTATTGATTATTTAGCTCAAAAACTATTAGTATTTACTGGACGTCCTGCTATAGAAGGTAGAGTAAATGGTCCATTTGATATGGAAGAAGGTATGAATTTATTCTTAGAGGACTTAAAGATTACATTCAGAAGAGACGAGCAAAGCAGAAGACCAAGAGCTAACAAAGAAGAAAGTGTTAAAGACAGAGAACAAAAAAGAAAAAAGAAATATTACTACAGCTAAGCCCTTCCTTTACTCTCACCCAAAGCAACTCCTGCTGCAATTATATGGCTAACTCTAATTGGTTCTGGTATTAAACTATGTGTGCATGTTATTTTCAGAATTTCTTTAGCTTTCTGAACAGAAATTCCAGCTAGCTGACAATAAATCTTTCCGATCTTATAAACTTGTCCTGCTTTATCTATTAATTTTATTTTATTTTTATTGATTGTTTTTAATATTGTTTTTATTTTATTTATATCAGGCTTCTTTCTTATAACAACAATAACAGGAATCTTGGTGTTCTTATTCAATCTTTGAATATCAACAACATTAAATCCTCCTAAAGCAATCCCATCTAACAACACACACTGCAACTGAGGCTTAAATTTACATTTATTTATCATTGAAATCAATTTAGAAGTACTATCATCTCCATCAACTTTAACATTAACAGATAAAACACCATCTAAGAATTTTCCACCTCTAAAAATTGTCCCAATAACTAAAGTATTTCCTTTCTTAAATTTAAAAGGCGAGTCATCAATTCCGATAACTCTTATCTCATTTTTCATATTTTCCTGACAAAAGTCAAAAAACCTGTATGGTTAATGATAGCAGTCTTAGGCCTAACAATCCTCTCTCTAACATCCCATTCTCTTCTTATTACTTCCATTGTCTTGACATAAAAAAAATTTTTATTTTTATTAACTTTATTGACAAAATCCATTACCTGAGGTATGGTTGGGCTATAAGAAACCAAAAAACCTCCAAATTTTAATGCTTTATCAGCATATTCAGTTACTTTCCATGGCTCTGGTAAATCTAAAGTAATCAAATCAACATTTTTCTCACTTATCCCTTTATACACATCTTTGTTCTTTAATTTCAGATTATTAAGCTCAAGCATCTTCTTGTTCTGCTCAGCAACCTTAAAAAAATCCTTTCTTATTTCATAACTTACAACTTCTTTTGCAATATTAGCTAAAAAACAAGCTAAAGCTCCTGACCCTGCTCCTGCATCTACTATTTTACTCTTAGAATTAACACCCGTCTCAGCTACTATTATCCCAATATCCTTTAAAGTTATTATCTGTGGTGCTCTTTTAAGTTTTCTGTAAACATCTATAAAACTAGGCTCAAAAATATGCATCTCTTTCTTTGTATTAGTTATAACTTTACCTTTTCTTTTTCTTAAATCCTTGGCTTTAACATAACCAAACTGGCAATGAAAATCATTATTTAAATCTCTTACATAGAATTTCTTTCCTTCTTTCATTAATATTCTTTTTATTTCCATTTTAAATAAATAAAAGCAGAGGGAGGGACTCGAACCCTCGAATAAGTGGGATCTGTGAAATCATAGCATTAAGCTCATCATCCCAGCTTTGCAGCCACTCGCCTTAGCCGCTTGGCCACCTCTGCGAACGTGGTGAGCAGATGGTTCCGAAAATATAGTAATATATTTTCGATACCTCTGCAAATGGCCCGAGAGGGACTTTCGTACTGATTAGTTGTATAACCAGTCGTTCGAACCCTCGATCCCTAGCTTACTTCAAATGCGAAGCGTTTGAATGATTACAAAAGCTCCGCTTTTGGAATAGAAGGCTAGTGCCTTATTTATCCAACTGATTACAAAATGTAACCAATCGCCAGACTAGGCTATCGGGCCTTAACATCTAAGAATTAGTATTTTATTTATAAATCTTGTTAAAAATTAACTTCGTCCCATTCTTTAGCATGCAAAGTACACTGTTTCTTTAGATCCCAGTATACCCAGCAATTCTTACCAAACTTATCAAATTTTACACATTCTTTACAACATTCAGATGGTTCTGCCATTTTTTACAATAACTATGTTTCACAGATATAAATATTTTACTATTTTAATATCCTAAAGTAATACAAAAACTTTAAATATATAGTAACTTTAAAAACCATATATGACAGACTATCTTGCATTTACAATAAACATTGTTCTGGCAATACTTCTTGGAGGATTAATAGGTCTTGAAAGAGAAAAAGACAGAAAACAAGCTGGATTAAGAACCCATATCTTAGTCTGTGTTGGAGCAATGCTATTCACATACATATCAGTAATGGCTTATGGAATTACAGATTCAACAGCAAGAATAGTCCAGGGAATTATAACAGGCATTGGATTTTTAGGTGCTGGAACAATAATAATATCAAAAGAAAAAGTAAGAGGATTGACAACAGCAGCAGGAATATGGGTTGTTGCTGCAATTGGAGTGGGAATCAGCTATGGATATTATGCTATTGTCGTAATAACTGCAGTATTAGTTACTCTAGTTCTGCAATTAAATGATTATTGGATTGTTAAGAAATTAAGGTAACCAGGATTTAGGATTCTTAAGTTTTTGAGGAAGATATTTCTCCATTACATAGTTAAGTCCCCAAGCAGCTAGACTCTGTTGTTCTGAACGCACCTTCATCTTGTACATCAAATTTAATGCTTTTTGCCACTCTTTATGATGCTGTATGAATGGGTCGTTCTTTAGAAGATCTTTTATTTTTTTAATATCAACTTCCTTCAAAGGGTGTGTTGGTAATTTATAATCGATCACATCCTGGGGAGTAACACCTAGGTATTTTGCGTTTGGTACACAAAAAAACTTATTGATATGTGCAGCATTTCCTGATCCCACTTTAAGGGTTCGATAAATATTTCCTATACCATAAGGATCATTATCCACAAATGCATAAACAGGCAGATTCTTAGCTTCACTTAATCTTCTGATAAACCTTCTGCAAGCTCTTGTAGGAACTCCTCCCATTGAAACCAAAATACAATTTGCATTTTTCCAATATTTATGTTTAACCAGTCTTTGAAACATACCTGCTGTTTCTATTGCTAAAATAAATTTAGCATTTGTCTCAAACTTCAGATGCTCTACAGAAATTGGGATTGAATAAGCTCCACTGCCAAACTTAGTGCAGTCTATATTTATCGGTTTTTTTGTCTCAGGGTCTCTATCAACAACAATAAGTTTTCCTGCGATTTCTCCCCCTTTTTCTTCAGGTATAAATCCTAATTGCTCCCTGTTAACCATCATAGTAGCTTCAACATCATCCATTATAGTGTCTGACTCCTGCTGCATATTAAACATTGCTTCCTTCCAGTTCTTGCTGACATAGTATGCTTCTCTTTTTGTTGCAATATCATCCTTCTCAATCAATTCTTTGCTTAATGACATCATCTTCAATGTCTGTGCAAATGTCTTGACAGAACTTGCAGTTAAAGTCCTTGACTTCATCTTTCCTAACAACTCAAAATAACCATCCTTAGAATCATATTTGACATTGCTCAATGACCTAAGAGGAGAATCTAAATTAGGTTGTTTCTTCTTAAGTATCTTATTGTAAACATCCTCTGAAATCTCTTTTATTCTTTTTAATGCTTTGCTCATTGTTCCTTCACCTCTTCTTCTGTGTTCTCTTTTTTCTCTTTACCTATTGCTGCAAATTCTTCATCATAATCAGGGTTATCTGCCTCTATTTTAGTCAACTCCCCTCTATGTTTCTCTAAAAGTTCAGCTAGTAGTTTCTTAACCTTATTCTCCTGCAAATCATTAAAACTTAAAAGCTCTTTAAGCGCACCTGCAACATGAGGGATATAAGTTTCAATATAGCTTCTTTTTTTCTGCTCACCAAGAACCCTCTTTTTCTTATGAATATAAGATCCTAACTTCCTACCACATTCCTGTAATGCTAATTTGATCTCCTTGATTATCTCAGGATAATGAGCTATAGCTTCCTTGCTTTCAGATGTAAAAGGAACCCACACAGAAGCAATATGAAGTAATATAGTAACAGGACCAACAGGCAATGCACCTCTGCTCTGGCTCATACCATAATTTCTCCATATTGTATTAATCACTGATTTTGTAACAGCACAAGAACCTTGTTGATAAAGTAATGGCACCCTATTAGCAAACCTCAATAACCTTACTGTATTATCAGCACCTTGTTCACCACCATAAGCAATTCCAGCTTCAATAACAAAAGGATTGCCCCTATAAACTGATGGAGGCCTTGTAGTTGAACAATAAAACTCTGCATTAATCTCCTTACGAAGACCTTTCTCTAATAAATCAGAACCAATTGGACTTATACAATCTGTTGGTGGAGAAATAATTTTAGTCTTATTTATCCCTTCTAATAATTTCTCAGCCATCTCCCTAGAAACTTGTCTTGGCTTAGTATTAGGCAATAACGCAGCATTCTCACAAATCTGTTTTGCTGTTCCACTTCCAACCCTGGAAAACTCCTGTGTTAAAAATGCCTGCAATGTCCTTGTCTCTGTCATCTTAATCATATTCATCAGAACACCTAACTCAACACCATACGGATGCGGCTTTATTTCAATAGGTTTTTTTGGTAATTTATCAGTTGCTCTTGCAAATATAAGCTGCTCTGCTTTTGGATTTGTATAAATGAGAGTTACATGTGGATTAACAATTGCTGTTTGCTTCAGATATTGATCAATAGATTGTGAACCAGCCTGATAGCTTCCATCTAACTCTATCTCTATTTTAGTCCCATGGTCTTTTTTCCACTCCACAATCTCTTCTTTTATAATCTCTGGTTTATTTTTTTGTGTATCAATTTTTAACTCATAATAATGTGATTGTTGTTTTGCACTTATTCTTGAAGTAATTTTAGCTGGTTTTCCGGTTGTCAGCTGGCCATAAAGAACAGAAGCACTAATTCCAATACCTTGCTGTCCTCTACTCTGACTTAATTTAAAAAACTTAGAACCATACAACAAACTTGCAAATATTGGTGGAATTTGTTTTTTTACAATTCCAGGACCATTGTCTTCAACTATAACCTTAAATCTGTCGTTTCCTAGATCAACAACCTCAACAAAAATTTCTGGTAAGACATTGCCTTCCTCACAAGCATCTAAACTATTATCTACTGCCTCTTTTATTGTAGTCATCAACGCCTTCTTCTTGTTGTCAAAACCTAATAAATGTCTATTCCTTGCGAAGAACTCTGCAACTCCAATCTCTCTTTGTTTTTTTGCTAACTCAAATGCAATAGGTATTTCCTCTTTTGTCATTTCTATCCCCCCTTTATTCAACATCTCCGATTAACTCTTTTCTTTTCATTTCCCTTCTTTGCTTTTCCAGCCATTTATAAACATTTCCATGAGGACTTCCTCTTAACAAATTTTCTATTGCTCTTCTTGCTATTGAAGTGTTGTTAACCTCCCCAATTATCCCTATAGTTTTTCCATAAACAGAAATATAGCATTCTGCCAATTTTTCTATCAAAGCCCTGCACTTGCCTTCTGAACCAATAACCCTTCCTTTAATTCTTGTTAGATCGTTCTTGCCTTTAATATAATCATTAAGATTGATTAATTCAAACATATAATCTACTTTCAAAAGTAAAAGCGCAATCTCTGGGTTAAATCCTCTTCCTATAGCTGTAACAAGCTCCCTTGTATTATAAACACTCAATGCATCTTCTGAACTTATAAAAACATCTCCTTCCTTGCTGTCAATTTCTATTTTTGTTTTTGTAGCTTCCTCTATTGTTTTTTTTATTTCTCCTTTTTTTCCTATTAGAACAGCAACCCTTTCTTTAGGAATTCTAATTTCATGTGTGTATTGCATTTCTTTATCTTTCATTTCTTAGTAACCTTTGCTAAAATTTTTTCTTCATTGATATTTAATCCATGCTTTCTAAAAAAATTACAGACATTCTTTATATCTCTTTCTAACAGCTCTTTTGAATTTGGACCTTTCAAAGGGGTGCAATGAGACCAGTCTATAATCACAGGCTCTTCTTTATGATTTAAAATATTAAATTGAGACAAATCCGCATGAACAAACCCTGATTTATATAGTTTTCTTATATTATCTATTAGCATATCAAAATACTTTTTTATTTCATCTGGAATATTATCTTTTAGTTTTAGCGCTGCTTCTTCATCTCCAATAAATTCCATAACCAGAACATTATTCAAAAATACTATTGGCAATGGTGCATTAACATTTGCTTCTCTTGCTCTTAATAGATTTCTGTATTCTCTCTGACACCATGTAAATATTACATCTCTCTTTCTATTACTTAAATTAACAAATCTAGGATCATCTCTTATATAACTATACATCCTGTTAAAATCAGATGTCTCTAATCTGTAAATCTTGATTATAACCTTTTTTCCATCTTTTGTTAAAGCTGAAAATACATTGCTTTCTTTACCTACAGAAATAGGGCTCTGCAGCCCTTCAAAATGGCCCTGAGAAATCAATTTGAATATAGTCCTGTTTGTAAAATCATCAAATACACTATGTCTTGTCTTAAACTTTTCTTTTGTAACCTTAGCCATAAAAATAAACAAAATAGCATTAGTTTAAAAATATTACCTGGATTTTAATTATTTTCTATATAGAAAATAAATAATTCAAAAAACTGAAACCATACCTTTAAATAGTTAGTATATTTTTCAAAATACCTGCCCGACACGAGAGTACCCAATTAAGCTGTCGCTAAATGCAAGCTAGGACATTGGGAGTTAGTGTCTCGGGCTACAATCATGCTTACAAAGTAAATTTGGGGTAAAATAGAACAATTTTTTACTTAAAAATCATTATTCATTTTTTATTTTAAAGAAGAAGACCAATTAAGTGAGAATAAAGGGAAATAAGACTTATTTGGCCTTAAATTAAGTACAAAAAGTAAAGATTGTTCTGTTAAAAACCATAATTGTAATAAAATTAGGGGTATTAAAATCACGTTTATCATATCATTCACAGAATATATGGTTAATATAGATAAATAAAGATTTTAGTGCTTCTTCTAAACCGGAGGAAATAAAAATGGGAAAAATAAGTCCTGTTTCATCAAAATATATAGTTAATGCAACTATAGAAATTGAAGGAGTTGTAGATAGACCTGATGTAATCGGAGCTATCTTCGGACAAACAGAAGGATTACTTGGAGAAGATCTAGAACTAAGAGAACTGCAAAGATCTGGAAGAATAGGGAGAATAGAAGTAACTTGTGAAACTCGCGGAGGCAAGACACAAGGAAAAATAACAATTCCAAGTTCTTTAGACAAAGCAGAAACAGCCATAGTTGGTGCAGCTTTGGAAATAATCCAAAGAATAGGCCCTTGTAATGCTAAAATTAAAGTAGAGGACATAGAAGATGTACGTGTCAGTAAGAGAAGCTTTGTCATTGAAAGAGCTAAAGAATTGTTAAGACAAATGATGGACAACGTACTTCCAGACTCACAGGAATTAGCAGATGAAGTTGCTTATTCAGTAAGAGTCATGGAAATATCTGATTACGGAAAAGACAGGCTGCCAGCTGGCCCTCAAATTGATGAAAGCGATGAAATAATTGTTGTTGAAGGAAGAGCTGATGTCTTAAATCTGTTAAAACATGGATTTAAGAACGCAATATCACTGAATGGAACATCAGTACCACAGACAATTATTGAATTAAGCAAGAAAAAAGTCATAACAGCTTTTGTTGATGGTGATCGTGGCGGTGACTTGATAATCAAAGAACTAACAGGTGTTGCTGATATTGACTATATATCAAAAGCGCCAGCAGGTAAAGAAGTTGAAGAAATAACAAAAAAAGAACTACATAAAGCCTTAAGAAACAGAATTGCAACAGAACAAGTAAAATTAGAGCTAGGCAAGGAACCTGAAAAGCGAGTTCCAGAAAGAAGACAAGAATACAGGCCACCAATCAGGCCAGTCAGACCTCAACAACCAATAGGATATCAAAAAAAAGTACAGTTATCTGCTAATGAAAAAAACACATTCAAGGGAATGCTTGAAGAACTGATTGGTACTCGCGGAGCTTATATACTTAATGAAAAGTTAAATATGCTAGGAAAAGTACCAATAACAGAATTAGCAACAACAATAAAAAGCCTAAGTTCTGGTGTCTATGCTATAGTTTTTGATGGAGTCATTGACCGTAATCTAATCCTGACAGCAGAGAAGATAAATATCAAATATGTAGTTGCAATGGACTCTAAAGTAAAAGCACAAGAAACAAAAATAGGAATATTTACAATGGATGACTTATGAAAGTAAGTTATCTATTTTATTTTTTATTTCCTTTTTCTCTAATTCCAAATCATCATATCCGTTTCCTATCCTGTAATATTTGCAACCAAATACAAATGTGGGGACAGTAGAACCTGGATTGTATTTCTTAAAAAGTTCTACTTCTTCTTTTGGAATCTTAGTTTCAACATCTGTAGTTAAAGTATTATCTCCTGAATCAAGCTGCCAGTGTTTAGCTACAATTAAATCATTATCTGCATACTCTTTAACAGCAGAATCAAAAGTTTCCTTAATCCAATTGCAATTTGGACAATTTGTAGTAGAAAACAATCTTATAATTGGTTTTCCATCTTCTTCACAAAGTTCATCTGTTGTTTGCTCAAATGTTTCTTTAACTGGAATTTCTAATTCTTCAGGAACTTCACTAACACCATAATAAACTTTTATATCAGCCTGAGCTCTTAATTGGCCCATATATGTTTGATATACTGCTCTTTGTTTTGAAAACATTAATGATTGTTTAATTTGTGACTTAACATCCTCTAAAGGTATTGTATCTGCATTTCTCTTTATTATATGATAACCGAACTGTGTTTGCACTACTCCTGATACTTCTCCTTCAGCTAAAGCAAATGCTGCATCTTCAAATTCTTTAACCATAACTAATTTTCCAAAAAATCCTAATTCTCCCCCATTTGGAGCAGAAGGTCCTATTGAGTTTTCCTTAGCTAATATACTGAAATCTTCACCAGCTTCGATTTTCTTAAGAACTTCCTCAGCGTCTTCTGCAGTATTCAAAAGTATATGCGCAGCTCTTATTTCACCTTCTTTTCCTATAAACTGGTCAGTATTTTCTTTATAATATGCTTCTGCTTCAGAATCTGTTACAGTAATCTTTGCAAAAGCCTCCTGTGATAAAACTTTCTTTATCTTTAATTGTTCTATTGTTATTTCCTTAAGTGTTTGTAATGTCATTGCCTGACTTTCAAGAAATTGGTTAAATGATTCTTCAGATGGAAATTGAGCCTTAATTCTGCTAATTTCAGATTCTATTTCTTCATCAGTTATAAATACACCTTTTTCGTCTGCTTTTTGTAATAATAATTTATTATCTATTAAGACGCTTAATAAAAATTCCTTTGAAATAACATCTTTCTCTTGAGGACTAATTTTATTATATTGTGTATTAAGATCATCTAAAGTTATTGTCTCTCCATCCACTAATGCTGCAATGTTTGTAGTTTTAACTTCTTCTGATGGCCCTTTGCCTATATTAACAACAATTAATACTATTGCTATTAAAATAATAATTGATGTAAGAATAAAGAATATCTTATTTTTGTTTTTCTTTTCTTTTTTTGTTTTTTTCTTTTCTTTTTTGGTTATTTTTCTCTCTTTAGGTTTACTGCTTTCTTTTTTTACTTCCTTTACTTCTTCTTTAGGCTTCTCTTCTTTAGGGTTTTCTTTCTTCTCTTTAGCCCCTTCTTCTATACCATTGTTTTCATCCCAATCATAATGAACTTCTACATCTCTTTCTGTCAATATCATCACCTACCTTAAATCACCCCCTTTTTGTTTTAACAGGATAAACCCTTTATTAATAAACCTTACGGTTATTGCAACCAAAAGTCAATATATTTTTATATTAGTAATTATTCTATTTTAGAGTTAAGATGGTTTATGATATTATAATAGGAAGGAATAAAGTTGACAAAGAGGAGTTTGGTAAAGAAGGAACTATATTGATAGGCAGGCATTATGTAAAAATGGGTGAAACTACTTCTCTGTCAAGTAATATATACATGGATGTTGCCAGAAGCCATGTTGTGTTTGTTTGCGGTAAAAGAGGCTCTGGTAAGAGTTATACAATGGGCGTTATTGCAGAAGGTATTTCTGAATTGCCTGGACAATTAGCTGAAAATTTAGCAGTAGTTATTTTTGACACAATGGGAATATACTGGACAATGAAACACTCAAACAAAAAAGATGAGAAATTATTAGATGAATGGGATATTAAAGCTAAAAGCTTGGATGTTCAGATTTACACACCTAAAGGCTACTATAAACAAGTCAAGGAATCTGGTATTCCGACAGATTTTCCTTTTTCAATAAAACCTTCTGAGCTAAGTGCTTATGATTGGGGTTTGACTTTTGGGATAGACCTTAACAACCAGGTAGGTGTCCTAATAGAAAGAACAATTACAAGATTAAAGAAAGATAAAAAAGAATATTCAATTAAAGATATATTAAATGTTATCCAAAAAGACGACAGAGTAGATCAAAACACTAAAGATTCTGCAGAAAACAGGTTTATGAATGCTCAAAGCTGGGGTTTATTCAGCGAAGAAGGAACTCCAATTGATGAGCTTGTAAAAGGCGGACAGGTAACTGTTTTAGATGTAAGTGCTTATGCATTGATTCCTGGAGCTGAAGGAATCAGAGCATTAGTCATTGGCCTGGTTTCCCAAAAACTATTCATCAACAGGATGATCGAAAGAAAAAAAGAAGAATATGAGGCTGTAAAAAAAGAAACAAGTTTTTTAAGTGAAGATGATATAGAAGAAAAAAGAGAAAAACCTTTAGTATGGTTGATAGTTGATGAAGCTCATGAATTTCTGCCAAATGAAGGAAAAACAGCTGCAAGCAATGCTTTGATTACTATATTAAGGGAAGGAAGGCAGCCAGGAATTTCTATGGTGTTAGCATCACAACAGCCAGGCAAGATTCATACTGATGTCATGACTCAATCAGATATTATAATTTCTCACAGACTAACTGCACAGGTTGATATAAAAGCACTAGGCATGTTAATGCAAAGCTACATGAGAGAAGGTCTTGATAAACAACTGAATTACCTGCCTCGTGTAAGAGGTTCTGGTATAATATTTGATGATGTCAATGAACGCTTATATCCAATGAAAGTACGTCCAAGATTTACATGGCACGGCGGTGAAGCGCCTGTTGCAATGCACAAGGTAAAAAAGAAAATTGAATTATAATTAAAATGTCAGAAATTTTTACAAAAAATTTCTGATCATGAACTGAGAAATTTGCTTTGCAAATTTCTTGTTTGTTAGAAATCGTAAAACGATTTCAAACACTCGAAAACCACTTACTAATGATGCTGATAAGATAATACCTCTCCTTCTCTGATGGGTGGTTTTTGACAAAATTTAAATACTACTATCTTTTCTTAAATAAAAGGGGGCTTTAGATGAAAAAAGAAGATTATGTTGTATTAGGCTGTAGACAAAATGATGAATTTGCTTCAGATGTCTGCAAAAAACTTGGAAATGATCTTGGAAAAGTCGATTTTGTAACATTCGCTAATGGAGAAAACAAGCAAACCATCCATACAAATCTTAGAAAACTTGATGTTTACTTTGTTCTGACTTTCAAAGATAATGTAGATGGAGAAATATTCAACGCATTGCAGGTTATCAACAATATGAAGATCAGTTATTGCACTAACCTGACTATTGTATGTCCAGATTTACCTTACTCAAGACAGGATAAAAGGCATGGACAACGTGAACCTAATACTGCCAGGTTACTTGGACTTTTATTCAACTCTGCTGGAGCAGATCATACAATTACTCTAGAACTGCATAGCCCTCAAATAGAAGGTTTCCATAAATCATTAGACCACTTAAGGATGTTCCCTGTATTTGGACATTTAATCAAAGAAAGATACAAAGATGAAAAAGAATTCTGGAAAAAAATAGCAATAATATCTCCAGATGCTGGAAGTTTACGTTTAGCTTCTATGTTAGCAAGAGAAATAAGTAAAGAAGATGGTAAAGAGATAGAGATTGGCTTTGTCCAAAAAGAAAGAGTAGGAGTCAATGTAACAAAAACTGGAAAAATCATTGGAGATGTTGAAGGAAAAGATGTAATAATAGTTGATGACATGATAGATACTGGAGGCACATTAATGGCTGCTGCAGAATTAGCAAAAAAAAGTGGAGCAAAAAAAGTATGTGCTTGTTTGACTCATGCTTACTTAAGTGATAAATCAGGAAATAAATTTGAAGATGCTCTTGACAAATCTGAAGTAGATGAACTGATAATCACAAACACAAGACCATTTATTACAGAAAAAGTCAAGAACAGCCCTAAATTAAGAAAAAAAACTACTATCTTAAACATAGCACCCTATATGGCAGAAGCTATCAGAAGAGACAGGCACGGTTATACTATAACTGAGATGTTGGAAGACATCAATCCTGCTGATTTATACGAGGTAGTTAAATTATGACCTTTTCTAAGTCTTTTCCAAAAACAGTAAAAGGCTCTACATATCCTCAATGGGAAGAAGTATTTCTAACAGAAGATGAAGAAAAACAAATAGAGCAAAAAGCACATGAAGAAAACTTGAAGTTAATGAAAGAGTGCCTTGAAGATGCAAAAAAAATTATACAGGAAAAAAAAATGAAAGATTTCCAGACAGATTTAGTAAGAATGTCTGTTGCTCTTTTTGAGAAAAAAAGCTCTCATGTTGTCTATTGGAAAGAAAGCAAGTGCAAAGAAAAGTTTGACAGGTTGGATAAATAATTTTTATTTTCTTTTTCTCTTAACCCTTTCATCAACATGTAAATCTTTATCACTTACAGGACCATATGTCATTGATATAAGTGATGCTATGAACATCAGCACAAAAATTAATGCAAAAGAAAACCCTAATGATGGACTTGCTCTATAAATCCATATAGCAGAAATAACAAAGCCAATAATGCTAATAATCATAAAACTTCCTTTTAATGGAGCAAATTCAAATTTCATAATAACCACCTCTTTTTGTAATAAATATATCTTTAACTTATTTAAATCTAACGAAATTTAACTTACTTACTTGTTTCTTTGCTTTATCTAGTTTCTTCTTAAAATCATTCATAAACTTCTTCATTTTATCGCATACTATCAGTTTATCTTCTCCGCAAAGTAATTTTCCAGCTTTGCAGTCATTATAAATTTTCTCTAACTCTTTGTCATCTTCAACTAAATGTTGTTTGTAAAGTTCAAAAATCATGCATTTCTCTGGCTGTCCACCTAATTTTTTCTGTTCATCAACAGTATCCCTTCCACCAGTTAAAGCTCTTTTCAATTTTTTGCATACTATATCAGGATCTTCAGGCAATTCAATACAGCTTTCTGGCTTAGACTTTGACATTTTAACACTTCCATCTAAACTAGGGGTATATTTATGATAGATTGAACTTGGCAAAAAGAATTTCTTATCTTTAACTCTTTTGACAACATCTCTTGTCAATCGTATATGGGGGTCTTGGTCAACACCAACTGGAATTATCCCAGGCATTCTTTCTTTCAGCTGTGGATATAATATATCTGCAACTTGTGTTACTGCACTCATAATCCTTCCAGGATCTGCATTTCCATACACAGCTCTGAACTCATTCAATGTTATTTTCTTTGAAAACTCATAAGCCATATGCACTACATCTTTATTCTCTGATTGAAAATAGAAAGTTGTTTTCTTAGGGTCTAATCCTAAAGCAATATAAGCTGGAATATGGAAGTTTAAAGCTCTTTTCTTGCCTTCTTCTATTGAAACTCCACGAGCAGCAGCTGATTCTAAATCTGCAATTAAAATATAAGTATGAGCTCCATGCTTTTGAAAATATGAAATATTCTCTACAACCATCTTTGTTCCAAAATGAATCTTTTCACTAGATGGCATTATTCCTGAAAGCACATAATATGGTTTTTTCTCTTTTATACACTTTGCAATAATATTCAAATCCCTTCCAGCAAAAACTACCTCTCTTCTCATAATCCTATTAGGCTTTGGATAAATCTTAGGGTCAAAACTATCTAAACCAAAATCCTTGATTATTTTGGTATAATCCTCTATTAATTCACTTCCATATGGATCTATTGTTTTTGTCATAATCATTAATTGATTTTGCCTGATATAAAAATGTTACTGAAAATAAAAAAAAAAATTAACAAAAAACACCTTGATATCCTCCTCCGTATTTTGGTTTTTCTTCTGTAATTCTCTCAATCTCTGAAATAACACAGTCTATATTAGCCGCGAAATATTGCTTCAAGTCTTTAAAGTACCCTACAACGTCATCTCCTATAATGTTCCCATCATTTGTTGTAACTATTATAGGTTCCAATGTTTCACTTGCCCCATATTCATAACCTGTTTTTGATATCTCAATTTTCAATTTTAATTGACTAATTTTTTTCTTTCTTTCTCCACCAAAATCTGAATTGATTATTACATCATATAATGTTTTGTAATCTGGTTTTATACTCATTTTTATCAATCCTCCAAAAATTTTATTCTATTACCTATCAACCAATTTTTAATTAAAAATAAAAATAAGAACTAGCACCAACGCCAACATCCATAATTTATAGATTTACAACTAACAAAATAAAAATAATGTTCAATTCTTTCTAAATGTTTTTTATGTTTCATTTTAAACCTTAAAATAATGTTGGTTAGCATAAAATATTAGATTCCTCATCTTCTCCACTAAGTTCCCTTGATTCCTTATTAATTCGCTGTTATTCCTATTCTTCAAATTATGGTTTCTTAAATAAATCAGATTAGTTTCAGTCCCATCCAACAATGCAACTAATGTATTGTACTTCCCTATATCTGAGATATTTTGTTCATTAAATCCATCAAGCTTCTTTTTTGTTTTTTGTTGCGATTTACGAATTTCTTCTGTATGCTTTTTAACATATCCTAAAAAAGCACTATCTTCACCTATAAGCCTAAATCCCTCTTCTTCATTCAAATATACTTTTCCATCATCAGTATATGATTTAACTAAAGAGGAATCCATGTCCCAACCAAGAGTATACGACACTTCTAAAACTATTCTATCTCTCAAACTTTCAAAACTCGTTTCTACATTTCCATTTGCCATTTTATTCTCTCCTCCGTTATTTTTATCCTATTATCTCTATAGCATAATTCTCAACTTAGAATATAGCTATAGAATGATGATATCGTACCCCCCAGAAATTAATGGGAGTTAATCACCAAAACCAATAATAGAACTTAGTTTGCAAACTGCCTAAATCATTACTCTTCTTGTTTATATTTGTAGTTTGCATTGCTTTCTTTGGAGTTCAGAACTTCTATTTAAAGGTTTTTATTTCGAAAGATTTTTATAAAAACCAAATCAACAATTTCTTATGAAACACACACTAAAGATTACAATCTTATTGATAACATTATTCATACTAACACAAGTAGTTGGATTAGCAACTGTAAGCAAATACATAGATGTAGAAAAAACAGATAAGGGTATAAAAATAATCCACCCTGACACAATACTTGGACCACAGCCAGAAGTAGAAGACAAATCCTACTCAGCAATACCTATTATCATAGCTGTACTTATAGGAACAGGAATTTTACTATTACTAATAAAATTTAGACTAGGAAAATTATGGAAATTATGGTTTTTCTTGGCTGTGTTTATGACTTTAGCTGTATCTTTTAATGTTTACATAATAAGAATATATGCTATAATCCTAGCATTATTATTAGCAGCAGTAAAAGTTTTAAGGCCAAATATAATAGTGCATAATTTTACAGAAATATTTGTTTACACAGGCATTACAATAGTCATCCTACCATTCCTCAACATTGTATCTGCAATAACTTTATTAATAGTTATTTCATTATATGATATGTATGCTGTCTGGAAATCAAAACATATGATAAAATTAGCTAAATTTCAGGCAAAATCAAGATTATTTGCAGGATTAATGCTGCAATATATTCCAAAAAAACAAATTAGAACAAAAAACAAAAAATTAAAAAAAATAAAAATTAAAGCTAAAAGTGCTATGCTGGGAGGAGGAGATATTGCATTTCCACTTTTATTCTCTGCTGCTGTCATGGAACATCTAATTTTAAATGGTCTGCCAAAAAATATTGCTTTTATACAATCCTCTATAATAACTTTGTTTGTTGCTATTTCATTGACTATATTGCTTCTAAAAAGCCAGAAAGATAAATTCTATCCTGCAATGCCCTTTGTATCTATAGGTTGTATAATTGGCTATATAATTATTATACTAATATCATAGAAATCAGTTTAATAGTTTTTATTTTAGAAACTGATTTCTAGGATACCAAAAATTGTTAAACAATTTTTTTAGTATGATTTTAATAACTTCTGCTTAGACTTAGCTGCATATGTACTTGGATTTATGCTCATTCCATCTTTTGCTGATATGACCTGCTGCTTTGTCTGTTTCTGTATCTCTCTTGCCTCATTGATAGGGTCAGCTTCTATCATTTTTATCCCAAAATGTGTTATTATAGATAAACTGGGTTTGACTTTTTCAATAATCTTTACAGCATCTTCTGTACAAAGATTTCCTGTTGTCTTAAACTCTGTAGGATTAACTACATTAAGAATTAATATATCACAATCCTTGTAAGCTTCTACTAATTTACTTGAATAAGCTGTATCAGAAGTATAAACTAAATCAAAATCAGGTGTTACAATCCTAAAACCTATTGTGTTTGGCTCTGAATGTACAGCAGGCATTGCCTTAATCTCAACATCATAGATTGCAGCCCTTTGGTCTTCTTTCAAAACCATAACCTTCTCTAGACAATTTCTATGGAATTTAGTCAGATAAGGTTTTATATCTTCTGTACCGTTTATCAAAGTCTCGTTTGAAATTAAAACTCCTTGCCTGTCTAATCCAGCATAAGTCATTGCATCAACAACAGCATTGACATCATTGCAATGCCCTAAATGATTATGAGAAACCAGTAAAGCAGTATTTTCCCTTAAATTTGCACCATACTCTCTTGCCCTGATTAAAGTTCCTGGTCCAGGGTCTATATGTATCTGGCTTCCTCCAGATTGTATGATAATCCCTCCAGAAGCTCTTGTTTGTTTTCCAATTACAATAGACTGTGCTCCTGTACCTAAAAACAAGATCCTAGAGCTATACATCATATTATTTACCTTTTTAGTTGTTTGTTCCCTCATATTTACCTTAATATATCTCCAAGTTTTAATATTTTTCGGAAAAATAGTAACATATGAAAAACCCTGTTTTTCAATGTCCCGAAAATTAAAAGAATTTTCGATACCTTTAAAAACACAATAATATTCATGTGGACGGGAAGACTAGGCTGGGAGGTTAGCGCTCTCCTGTCACTGTAAACACGCTTTAGACAGAGCTGAAGTCGGAAGAGAGGTATTTGCTTTAACAATTAGTCTTGGGCTGGACAATGAGACTCTGTCCTTTGGGACTGATAGCTTTGTGAAATAGGTCAGATCAGGAATGAAATGGGCTAAAACCCACATTAAGCAGCCTTAAACTTTGATATTGGTGCTCTTAGGGTAGCGGAGTTAAGGAAAGTTCAAGGTCAACTAATAGTTATTGCTTATATCCATCCTCTGATGTGTCTTCCCACTTATTTTATTATTTAGATTTTTCTCATTTAATACTCAAAATCACCTATTTATTAGTCCAACTATCAAATTATGCTTTTCCTTATCCACTGGCCAACCTCGCGTGAGATATATAAAGGAAAACCATTTACATAGTTTGATAATAGTGATTAGTGGTGATTTTGAAATGAACTACCATCGGGCTAAAGCCCGAGGTATCATTTAAGCAAAAGAACCAAG
>CAZSMA010000005.1:0-29039 GCA_964608065.1 uncultured Methanosarcinales archaeon | reverse complement strand
AAAGAAATAAAGCTTAAAGTTGCAGAAGCTATACAAGATGATGTAAATAAAGGTATAGTTAGGATTGATTCTAGCTTTATGAAGGATGTAGAAGTAAAACCTGGAGACATAGTAGAGATTGAAGGAGAAAGAAAAACATTAGCTATTGTTGACAGAGCTTACCCTGGTGATATTGGATTAAACCTTATACGAATGGACGGCATCATAAGAAGAAATGCTAAAACTGGTATTGGAGAACTAATTAAAGTAAGAAAAACAGAGGTAAAAGAAGCTAAAAAAGTTATAATAGCCCCTTCTAAGAAAGGAGTTATTGTAAGAGCCTCTCCAAATGTATTCAAACAAGGGTTATTAGGCAGGGCTGTTTTAAAAGGTGATATTGTCGTTCTAGGAGGAACAAGAAAAAGAAGGAATGCTATGAGTGACAGTCCTTTTTATGAAGATATCTTTAATATATTGGATGAGTCTATGGCAGGGTTTGGTTTTGGTGACTTAAAATTTATTGTAGCAGACACACTGCCAAAACAAGCTGTTATTATTTCTGAAAGAACAGAGGTTGTGTTCAACCCAGAGGCAATAGAAGTTACAGAAGACCAGGTTCTGGAAGTAACTTACGAAGATATTGGGGGGTTAGAAGACGAAATCCAAAAAGTAAGGGAAATGGTTGAATTGCCATTAAAACATCCTGAAATATTTGAAAGATTAGGAGTAGAGCCTCCAAAAGGTGTTTTATTACATGGCCCACCTGGAACAGGAAAAACATTACTAGCAAAAGCTGTTGCAAATGAAACTAACTCACATTTTATTTTAATCAATGGCCCTGAAATAATGAGTAAATTTTACGGCCAATCTGAAGAAAACTTAAGAAAAAAGTTTGAAGAAGCAGAAAAAAACGCTCCTTCTATCATATTTATAGATGAGATCGATGCAATTGCCTCTAAAAGAGAAGAAACTCATGGAGAAGTTGAAAGAAGAGTAGTTGCACAACTTCTTGCTTTAATGGATGGTCTAAAATCCAGAGGAAAAGTTGTTGTTATAGCTGCATCAAATATCCCTAATGTATTAGACCCTGCCTTAAGACGTCCTGGAAGGTTCGACAGAGAAATCGAGATTGGAGTTCCTGACAAAAAAGGAAGGGAAATTGTTTTAAAGATCCATACAAGAAATATGCCTTTGGCAAAAGATGTTGATATAAGTGAATTAGCAAATGTAACTCATGGTTTTGTTGGAGCAGATGTATCTGCTTTAGCAAAAGAAGCAGCAATGGTTGTCTTAAGAAGAGTTCTTCCTGACCTAAAATTAAAAGAAGATCAATCTATCCCAAAAGAAATGCTTGAAAGATTAAGGATCACTAAAGAAGATTTCAAGGAAGCACTAAAAATTGTCAGGCCTTCTGCATTAAGAGAGGTTCTGATTGAAAAACCTAATGTTAAATGGACTGATATTGGAGGATTAGAAGATGTAAAACAGGAATTGAAAGAAGCTGTTGAATGGCCATTAAAACATCCAGAAGCATTCAAAAGAATGGGTGTAAAACCTCCAAAAGGTGTTCTGATTTACGGAGCTCCAGGAACAGGAAAAACAATGCTTGCAAAAGCTGTTGCAAAAGAAGCAGAATCAAACTTTATCTCAATTAAAGGTCCTGAACTATTAAGCAAATGGGTTGGAGAATCAGAAAAAGCAGTTAGAGAAATATTCAAAAAAGCAAGACAAACCGCTCCTACAATAATTTTCTTTGATGAAATTGACTCATTAGCTCCAAGAAGAGGAGCAAGCTCTGATTCACATGTTTCTGAACGTGTTGTCAATCAATTATTGACTGAAATAGACGGCTTGGAAGAGATGCACGATGTTGTTATCATAGCAGCGACTAACAGACCTGATATTATTGATCCGGGATTATTAAGACCTGGAAGATTTGACAGGATTATATTGACAAATATACCTAATAAACAGGCAAGATTAGAAATATTCAAAGTGCATACAAAAGCAGTCCCTATCATAACTGAAAAAAAATCACAAGAATTACAAGAAATCATTAAGGGATTATCAAAAAAGAATTATGACAAGTATTTATCCGATTTGTCTCTTGATTTTAAAAAAAATGAAAATGATATTGATTTATTGAAGAATTATAAACATATAATTAGTGTTAGAATAGATGAGGAAAATTACCAAAATGAAAAAAGAGAGAAACCAAAGATTAATGACAAATATGACTTTAAAAAATTAGTTAGTTTATTACATGATATTAAAAAGGGAAAACAAGAAGTGCTTAGCCAACTTGCAGAGAAAACAGAAGGATATGTTGGAGCTGATATCGAAGCAGTTTGTAGAGAAGCTGCAATATTTGCTCTAAGAAAAGATATCAAGGCAAAAGAAATAACAATGACTCATTTTAATGATTCTTTAAAGAAAGTAGGATCATCTGTTACAAAAGACATAGAGAAATCATATGAAGATCTGAAGGACCAATTTAGATCAGCAAAAGCAAAACAGATGCAGGAAGAAAAGCCAAGTTATATGGGATAAAACAAAATATTTAAATAACCTTAAAAAAACAATTATACTTCTATGGCAAAAGCAGGAGATATAGTAAAAGTTATAACAAAAGATAAAGAAATAAAAGGAATTTTCATGCCTAACCAAGAAACCGATTCTGTAGTTATAAAACTGGATAATGGTTATAATATTGGTATTAAAAAAAAAAAAGTCAAGGAGATTGAAGTGGTTGAAAAATGCATGCAAAAATCAATTCAAAGTAAAAAAAGATTCGGACATGATAAAAACAAGCCATTAATATATGTACTGCACACTGGAGGAACAATTGCTTCCAAAGTGGATTACAGGACAGGAGGAGTAAATGCCAGATTCACTCCTGATGAACTTATTAACATGTTTCCAGAACTGCAGGATATTGCAAACATTGATGCCTGGCTAATTGCCAATATGTTTTCTGAAGACATAAGATTCAAACATTATTCTATAATAGCTAAAGACATAAAGAAATGTATTGAAAAAGGAGCTGATGGTGTTATCATAACACACGGAACAGACACAATGGGTTATAGTGCTGCTGCTCTTGCTTTTATACTGGAAAATCTGCCAATCCCAGTTATAATTACAGGATCTCAAAGAAGTTCTGACCGTGGAAGCAGTGATGCTGCATTAAATTTGATATGTGCTGCTCATTACATCAAAAAAAAAAAAACACCCGGGTGTTGCAATTTGCATGCATGAATCAATGGGTGACAAATCTTGTTTAATAATGCCTGCGACAAAAACAAGGAAATTGCATACTTCAAGAAGAGATGCTTTCAAAGTTGTTAATGATAAACCAATAGCTCGTGTCTATAATGATGGAAAAGTAGAATACATAAAAAAAAGCTCTCAGAAAAAGTTGAACAAAAAGTTTACAGTAAAGGATAAGATGGAAGAAAAAGTTGCAATAATAAAAGTGCATACAAATATGGTTCCTGAACAATTCAAATTTTACAAAGGTTATAAAGGATTGATAATAGAAGGAACAGGCCTTGGACAAGCTCCGGTAGGAGTTCCAAACGAAATTTGCCAGATACACAAAAAAAATCTTAAGGCAATAGAAGACCTTATAACCTCTGGTTGTGTAGTTGTTATGACATCACAATGTGTATTTGGAAGAGTGCAGATGCATGTCTATAGTGATGCAATTGACCTGGTAAATATAGGTGTGATTCCAGGAGATGATATGCTTACAGAAACTGCTTTTATAAAATTAGCATGGTTACTTGGAAATTATTCAAAAGAAAAAGTAAAAGAACTGATGAAAACAAACTTAAGAGGAGAAATTAACACAAGAATTGAACCAGATGAGTTCTTATAAGGGTTGGGCTGCTAAAATGGGAGATGTAGACTATAAAAAGCTTGGATTTAAAGCAGGCTTAGAAATACATCAGCAGCTTGAAACTAACAAATTATTCTGTGATTGTCCTAGTTTAGTTAATGATACCAATCCTGTTGATATAAATTTTGTAAGAAAACTAAGGCCTGTAGCAGGTGAAACAGGTGAAGTAGACATTGCAGCAAAGCATGAGATGGAAAAAAACAAAGAGATTATCTATGAAGCCTGCAGCACTAGCAGTTGTTTAGTAGAGCATGATTGTGAACCGCCACATCCTATAAACAAAGAAGCTTTAGATATTGCCTTAGAAGTTGCTTTATTATTAAATGCAAAAATCGTTGATGAAGTACAGGTTATGAGAAAAACTGTTGTAGATGGATCTAACACATCAGGATTCCAAAGAACAGCACTAATAGCTACTGATGGTTACATTGACACTTCTAAAGGAAGGGTTAACATCCCTCTTATTTGTTTAGAAGAAGAAGCTGCAAAGAAAATAAAAGAAACAAAAGATTCTGTAACTTACAGATTAGACAGACTAGGAATTCCTTTAGTTGAAATAGGAACAGACGCTGACATTAAAGATGCAGAGCATGCAAAAGAAGTAGCTTCAATATTAGGAATGGTTTTAAGAAGTACAGGGAAAGTCAAAAGGGGTATTGGTTCAATAAGACAGGATGTTAATGTTTCTATCAAAAACGGTGCAAGAACCGAAATAAAGGGTTTCCAGGATTTGAAAAGCATTCCTAAAGTCATAGAAAACGAAGTAAAAAGACAATTAGATCTAATAAAACAAGGCAAAAAATTAAAACAAGAGGTAAGAAAAAGCGAGCAAGATTTTACAACCTCTTTCCTAAGGCCAATGCCAGGTTCTGCCAGAATGTATCCTGAGACTGATGTTGCTCCAATAAATATTACAAAAGAAAAAGTTGCAGGAATAAAACTGCCTGAATTAATATCAGAGAAAGCAAAAAATCTTGAACAAAAATATAAACTAAGAAAAGATGTAGCTGAAGAATTAATCAAAAGAAAAATTGATTTTGAAGACTACGTCAGCCAGTTCAAGAACATTGAGCCAAGTTTTATTGCACACACTTTAGTAAACATCCCTAAAGAAATAAAAAAAAGATTTGATTTAGACTCTGAAAAATTAAAAGAAGAGGACTTTAAAGAAATATTAAGTCACTTAGACAAAAACAAGATAAGTAAAGAAGCTGTTATTGAGTTATTAGTTGGAAAAATAAAAGGTAAAAAAGTTGATATTTCTAAGTACAAAGGAGTTTCTGAGGACAATTTAGAGAATGAAATAAAAAAGATTGTTGAAGCTAAACCTGCTTTAAGTGTTGGAGCTTATATGGGTATAATCATGGCTAAATACAGGGGAAAAGTAGACGGTCAAAAAGTAATGCAAATTCTAAAAAAATTAGTATAAATCTAAGAATATACTAGCCCACAGCATTGACTCATCAGCATAATACCAAAAATTCTTATAAGGTTTTCCATTAGGAAAGAAAACTTCAATAAAGTTTGTTTTTTTTTCTATAATTTTTTTATATTGATTAAGATAATATTTAGCAAGCTTCTTATCATATCTATAGACTGTTTTTACGAATATTAATCCGAGATGGCACCATATAGTGTTTCCTTCATAATTATCTAATAATTTATCAATCCACATCATCTTTGGTTTATTAAGAGAATATTTCATTGGAAATGGTTTGTCAAGTCCAATTTCCTGAATTTTATTAAGTACAGATCTGAACATCTTTTTGTCATCAAATATCTCAAAATAAAATGGAATAACATTAGCATCGCCTGTAACCAGGTTATTTCCAGAAAGATCATCTATGAAATAGTGTGTTTTCCAAAAATTTTCTTTAATTTTTTTTTTTAAATCATAGTTTTTTAATGGGTTCTCCAAGATTTTAATTTTTTTTAACTCGTTATTAAGCATAGCTGCACAGCAATTATCATAACAGCTTGATTTCCTAATTGACATGTCTTTCATTGAAGAATATCTTTTGTTTTTCCTTACTAATCCTGTTTTTCTGTCTATTACAATATTGAAAAATTTATTTATCTCTTTATTTAAAAAATCTTTATGTTTTTTTATCAAATCTATTGAATTGCTTATCCTAAGGCTTCTTATAAGATAAGCTAAGGAATCTGGAGCATAATATGGAAGATCATATGGAACCTCATTAGGAGTTATTGTTGTTGTTATTTTATTATGCTTTGAGAAAATATCTAATGCATACTTTAATGTCTTTCTAACTTCTTTTTTATACCCTAACTTCATCAGAGATTCTGTACAAAATCCAAAATCTCTAGTCCAGAACTGAGAAAAATGACCCTTGCTTGTCTGAAAATATTTTCCATTCCAGCAGTCTTTTACAATTTGTTTGCAGATTTCTTTAGCATTCCCTTTATATTGTTTAAAACCATATTTTCTAACATAAAGGGATCTCTTGAAAATCCTGTTTCCTTCGCTTAAGTATATTGGTTTTAAGTTCATTTTAAAACGAGCCTGGGGAGATTTGAACTCCCGACCTACTGCTTAGGAGGCAGTCGCCCAATCCAAACTAGGCCACAGGCTCATAATTCCTATAAGTTTAACAATATTTTTAAAGCTTTTCATACTTATAACAAAATTAATGTATAAAATAAAAACAATTCCTAAAGATTTCATAGTAAAAGAGATAAGTAAACCAAACATTGACGACAAAGGTAAATATAGCTATTATCTATTAAAGAAAAAAAATTACACTACAATAGATGCGATAAATGCTATATCAAGGAATTTAAAGATAAAATCCAAATACATTAATTTTGCAGGAACTAAGGATAAAGTTGCTGTAACAGAACAATATATCTCTATTTCTAATGGTCCTAAAAAAAATCTGCAATTAAAAGATATTGAATTGAAGTTTTTGGGCAAAGGTAATGAAAGGCTAAATTTAGGAGATTTAGAAGGCAATGAGTTCATAATCACTGTAAGGAATTTAGACAAAAAGAAAAACACAAAAAAAATAGAACACATTCCTAACTATTTTGATGAACAACGTTTTGGAATAAACAAAAACAACCATATTATCGGAAAACACATTATAAAAAAGGAATTCAAAGAAGCTTGTGATATTATTCCTGAGATAAAAGCAAATAATAATGATTTTATTGGAGCACTAAGAACTATCAACAAAAGAATCCTTAGAATGTATGTTCATGCTTACCAAAGCTATTTATTCAACAAAACCATAGATGAATATGTCAAAAACCACCCATCAAAGATGGGTGGCATGATTTGTGACAGTGCACATTCAGTGGTTTTTGATGCTCGGAATTCCACCAATGATAAGTGGTTTTCGAGCACTACTCATTCCACTAATTATAAATTAGTGGAATTCCGTTGTTTAAAACTAAAACCGCAAGATAACATTAAACTACCTATAGTAGGATTTGGAACTGAAATCCATAATCAAAAAATAAAAAACATAGTCAATAAAATACTAAAAAAAGAAAATATTTCATTCCATGACTTTATCATAAGACAAATTCCAGAACTGACTTCTGAAGGTGGTGAAAGAAACCTATTTGCCAAAATAAAAAATTTTAAAATAAAATCTGCTGAAAAAGATGAATTAAACAAAAAAAAGTATAAAGTTGTTGTTTATTTTTTCTTAGAAAAAGGAAGCTATGCTACCAATGTCATAAAGCAATTATTCACTTAAAACTTTAACTATATCTTCAAAAACTTTTTCAATAGGCTGTTCACCATCAATCTCTTCTAAAATCTCTTCATTCCTATAGAAATCCTCCAATAAAGATGTCTGCTCATGATAAATCTGTAATCTTTTTTTTATAACTTCTTCTTTATCATCATCCCTCTGTACCAATCCTTCTCCACAATTATCACAAACATCTTCTTTCTTAGGTTGATTAGTGGTTATATGAAAAACACTTCCACATTTTGGACAGCTTCTTCTGCCTGAAATCCTTTTTACTGATTCTTTATCTGAAATAATGACATCTATCACTTTATCTAATTGAGTTATTTTATCCAGTGCTTTTGCCTGCTCTAAATTCCTAGGAAAACCATCTAGAATAAACCCTTTATCGCTTTCTTTTAACTTATCCTTAATTAAATTAATAACAATTTCATCAGGAACTAATTCTCCTCTTCCTAATATGTCCTTTATCTGCTTGCCTACTTCTGTTTCATCCTTAACAGCAGCTCTTAGTAAATCTCCTGTTGAAATATGAGGGATATTATATTTTTCAGAAATCAATTTAGCTTGAGTTCCTTTTCCACTTCCCTGAGGTCCAACAATCATTAATTTCATCCTAAATATCCTAAATCCTCCTTAACACTTGTTTCTTTTTCCCAGTATTTTTTTATTTTTTCCAAATAATTTACTAACTTTTCCTTAATACTATTCCATTCTATAAATATTTTATTGATAAAATCAGCTTCTTCTTTTTCATCTGCTCTTAGATTAACAATTGTAGCTTCCCTATATAAAATCATCAAATTTTTGTATATCTTATAAATATCATTTATTTCTTGCTGATTAAATACCCTTGATTCATACATGTTTGAAAATGAATTTGGATCTGGCTGAATAATGCTTTCTAATACATCTTTTATGCCATCAATCTTATCAAATACTCTTCTTCTTATTTCCCTTAATAAAAACCCTTTTTTATCAATAGTTGATATTTCAAAGTCTAGGTCTATCTCATTAAAATCAGGTAGTTTATACTTCTTGGCTAATTTCTGATAATCTCCTTTTATATCAATATCTTCCATATTACCTCCATTTACCTAGAAATATAGAATGTGATTTATAAATATTTTGGTTACTTTTCCATTAAATAGTATTTATTCAATAATTCGCTATAATGATCTCCTATATAATTTAATGCCTCATCTCTGTCTTTATTTGGATTTTCCTTCAGATAATTAAAAGTGACATAAACAGTACCTTGTTGTATATTAAAAATATCAAGGTTTATCTCTCCATCATCATTAGAGTAATTTCTGGCAGTCCTGACATAATTCAATACATCAACTTCATCTAAGTCCTTATTCTTTTTGAGATAATTGTAAACAAGGTAAAAGGTTTCTTTTAATACATTCCCTTTATCCGGAATCTGCAGCCACAACAATGCATTTTCTTTAGTTTTAAATATAGCAAAATTCCTTCTTCCACTCATCTTAGCAATTATCACAGAAAGCCATCTTATCTTCATATCAGGTGTAAAAGCAGCGCTTTTAAGCACATAAGGTTGATTTTTTTTCTCCATATCGGAGATTGTTCCCCTAATCTTAAAACTGTCTATAAAATTCGTCTGTGTTAAATCAGTCAAAATCTTAACAGGACCATCAGCTTCAAATTGATTCTTAACTGCAGCATGTAAACTAGAAGCCCATTCAGCAATCTCTTTCTCATTACCTGCAATAAGAACATTATATATTATATTATCCTTCAAAACAGTTATTTCGCTTTTCATACTGTAAAAGCAATACTTGCAGATATTTAAAGGTTGTTTTATTTCTTTAGAATAAAGAATCAAAAAAAAAAAAAGCCTCCAGAGGGACTAAACCCACTGGCCACTGGCCAACCCTGCGTGAGATATATAAAGGATAATTTATTTCTTAGAAAAAGAAAAAAAAGACACGCAAAACTCCTAAATAATGATTTTAGGCTTCGCCAAAAATCAATTATGGAGTATTGCTAAACGTCCTCTTTTTTAAAATGCTCCAAAGTTTTATAAAAAAAAAAAATAAAAAAACTTTGGCGGTGATTTGAAATGTATAAATACAAAATAAATGAAGATTTAGCAGAAGAAACTGGAATTCATGTTGGTGATGGAAGTATGAATATTTATAAAGGCACTTATGCATATACTTTAGCTTGCCATTATATAGATGACAAAGAATATATTGATAAACATATAATTCCTTTATATCAAAAAGTATATGCTATAAAACCAAAGGCAAGAATGTGGTCAAAAGGTGCCTATGGCTTCAGAATTTTTAATCAATCAATTTTAGAATTCAAAAGAGATGTCCTAAATTTACCTCTTGGAAAAAAAGAAAAAATTGAAATTCCTGCTATAATCCTAAAAAAAGATAATCTTAAAAAAGCTTTTTTAAGAGGTTTTGTAGATACAGATGGCAGTATAAATACTTTTTTAGCAAATAAAAAGAGCATTTACCCTAGAATTGAAATGTGTAATATTTCAAAGAAATTAATGAATCAGATAAATAAAATTCTAAAGGAAACGGGATTTAGAACATCTATTTGGACAATAAACAAGAACCATCCAGGTTGGAATGAGGGACTTAGATTAACTATAAATGGTTTTCAAATGCTTAATAAATGGAAAGAAGAGATAGGATTTAATAACCCTAAACATATTAAAAAATTAGAAAAACTAATGATTTAGGGTAAAATTTTTAAATAGACTCTTATTTTAACAGTAGACACGCCTCCGTAGCATAGTAGCTATTGCGGCAGAGTTTGAATAAAACGCTGAAACTTGTAGCTATTTGCAAGCAATCTGCAGGTCATGGGTGCAACTCCCATCGGAGGCTTTTTTTTTTTTTTATTTTAGCGAGATTCCGGACATAGCATATTATATAAATAAACAAATAACCATTTTAATATGATTTAACCAGTTAATAGGTTTTTTCGTTTCAGAGTTATCTTTACTTCTTCAGCTCTTGGAACCCAGTATTTCTCACAAACTATCTTGCCTCCACGTAAAACAGGAATTTGAATATTTAAACCATCTTTACACTTTTCAATTAAAATTTTTTTTTCTTCAAAAACTATTTGATTTGTAAAAAAATTAATTATGCCGCCGGTATATTCACCAGCAAAATCATTTCCTGAATAATGTTTTTCTAGAAAATAGATTACATTATAATAATTCCTCTTAACATTGTTAACAAAATTACATTTAGATAATTTTTCAAATAGAATTAAATAAATAGTATTATCAAGAAACGCTGCTGATCCATTTATATCCATTAAAGGGGTTAATAATGCTGCCCTTTCTAAATCACCTTTAATCACTCCGTTTTCATCAATTGACAAACTACCTTCTATCTTAGGCAAATAACCTCTTATTCCGGGATTAAAATAATTACCTTTTAAATCATAATTGCTCATATCTTTTCAAATTGTATCTAAATTTATAAAATTTTCGTAAAAACAAAAATTTAAATATCAATCATAGTAGTTTTAATCTTATGCCCAAAGTCCTATTAATCCAGCCAACAGAGTACAGGGAATTCTACAATATTGACAGAGATTACAGCAGATATCTGTCAAGAGAACTGGGTTTATTGCAAATAGGTTCTATGTTAGCTGATAATAACATAGAAGTTAAACTAATTCCAGGAATATATAACAAAGAAAAAACATTTGAATTATTAAAAAAAAATAGTAAAGACTTTGATATTGTAGGAACAACAGCTTTAACTCCAGAAATAAATATTGCTTTAGAGATATTAAAAAAAACAAAGGAAATTAACCCAAACATTAAAACCATCATAGGAGGTCATCATGTTACATGGACAGATTCAGAAACAATAAAAAATAAATGTGTAGACATAGTTGTAAGAGGTGAGGGAGAAACCAGTTTCCTTGACATAGTCAAAAATAAAAGATTAGAAAATATCAAAGGAATAACTTTTAGAAAAAAAAACAAAAAACAAAAAAACAAACAATGTAACCCTTCTAAAGAAATTCCAAAATTAAACAAAGAATTATTAAAAAAATATTTGAATGACATTGATAAAGAAGTGGGTGAAGGTCAATATGAAAACTTCCAATTTAACCATATGGTAACCCGTGGCTGCCCTTATAACTGCAGCTATTGTATTGAGCCAAAATTCTGGGGCCATGGTCTAAGGTTTAAGAAAATCAACAATATAATTGAAGAACTCAACATAATTGCAGACAGCAAAAGCTGTAAAAGAATCTTCTTTATGGACAGCACATTTACAGCTAATAAAAAATTTGCAGAAAACTTATGCAATGAGATTAAAAAGCAGAATTACAAGATAAATCTCAAATGTTACACTAAAATTAATATTTACGATAAAAAAATAAGTAATACATTAGCAAAAGCAGGTTTCAAGGTGGTTTATTTTGGTATAGAACATTTCCACCCTCATGTTCAGGAAATGATGAACAAAAAAGCTACTTTTAATCAAATAATCAGCGGATTAAAGAATGCCAAAGCTGCTAATCAACTTACAGGTTCTTTCCTATTGATAGGTCACCCAGGAGATGATTTAAAAAAAAGCAAATACAGCTATAATAAAACAGAATATTTGATAAAAAACAAATTACTCGATGAGATAACTCCTTTTACATTTATACCATATCCTGGCACAGATATTTATAACAACCCGGAGAAATACGATTTAAAGATCCTAACCAAAGATTTCTCTAAGTATGCTAGAATCTATGAACCTGTCATAAGCTATAAGAATTTCTCTAAAGACGAAATTCAGATAATGTTCCAGTTCTTCGCAAGACTTGCTTTCCAAACCTCAAAAGTGATTTAAGGTCCTGGTGTCAGGTCAGTAGCTCTTGGTGCTGTCTGTGCTGGTGATTCTATCTTATACAAGTTTAGAAATGCCTTTACTTTATTATAAAGATGATTAGCATCATCCAGCACATTCTTTCTGAACCCTGCAGTATATGGCTTAAAAACATACTTATCAAGAATTGTCCTGATGAAAAAGAACAATGGCTTGCCTTCCCATCTATTTTCGTAATCTGTCTCAATATAAGCATCAAAAACCATCTTTACTTTTCCTTTATTGAGTTTTACTTTTGCATTATCTTTCTTTACAACAATCTCTGTAACATCGCTCATAACAATCCTTAACTTAATTACATTCATCGCATAGTCTGTAATTTTTTTCCATGGCTCTAACTCTAACTCTATAAATTTCCCTTCAGGAGTAACCCTTTCAGAATTATGTCGTTCCCTCTTATCATAACCTTTCTCTTTGAAAAATCTATCTATCATTTTATATAATTCAACAACATCAAATAATCCTTCATACGTTAAACGCATCTTATCAATTATAATTTCTCTTTCAGACATTTTTTCTCACCACATATCATAATATGCATTACCTTTAGATTCCATCTCAAGGTATTCCTTAACAACTCTTTGGAATTTATAAATTCTATAGTAAAGCTCATCCCACCACATAGAAACTACCTTTTCTGGTTTCCATACATAACTGATTAAAAAATCCATCAGATAGCCTGCTAGTTTACTGCTAGGAAACCTTTTTGAAAAGTCCAGCTCAACCTTGCCTCCGAAAACAATCATTAATCTTGCTTTAGTCAGTTTTTTTCTTTCTCCATCTTTTATAACTTCTACTTCTTTCATATCTCTAAGTATAAAGTAGATGTTTATATGATATTTCACATATGAATTTACAGGTCTCCAGCAATCCCATTTAATATGCTGTTCTGCTCCTGCAGGTGTTGGAACCTTGTGCTTATACAAAGACTCTTCAAAATAGTATTGCCTGTCAACTAACCAGTCATGCATTACTTTATACAATCCGTCAAAGTCAAATATTCCATTAAACTTCAGTATATTGACTGGCTCTTGTCCACTTTTTTCAAATATATATTTCTGGACCATTTTTAAACAGTCTCACCCAATCCTCTGGCAGGAGTCCATTTTTGCAGCTCTGGCTCTGGAAGATATGTCTTTAATTTAAGATAAGTTTTAATAGCTTCCTGGAACCTATATGCTTCTCTGTAAAACTCTATTTTATGCATATTAAGTTCATTTTTCATGATCCTCTTATGAAAAGTTTCGTTTATATTCTTCAAAAACCAATGGTTCCTCCATTTATGATCAAAATCAGAAACTAACCTTGCCCATATTTTTATCTCTGGTTGGCCCCAGTTAGTCTTGAATTTTTTACCTTCATGTATAACTTCTACATCTCTTAACAAAATAACTTTCATATCAATATCCATCACATATTTATAATAATTACTGCCATAATAAGGTGGCTTTTTTTCCATCCTCCACCAGACCCAGATTTCTCTGCCTGCTTGCTGAGTTTCTCTCTGAAGATAAAATGTTTCAGGAAAATTCTCCATTTCCAGAGTAGCATACATATTCTCTATAAGCCATTGGTGCATCATTATATACAAATTCTTAAGATGAAAATAATCCTTGAACTTAACCCTAAAAGTAGCTGCATCTGCATAATCTTCTTCACTATATCTATGCCGCATAGTCATTGTTGCAACTACAAGATAACTTTCTATATAAAACTTTCGTTTTAATATACTAGTATAGGGATTAGTACCTTCTATTTGCTAATCAATAATTTAATGGAAAGCTTTTTATAAAAAAAGGCCTTTCTCAACTTAAAATGTTAGTAGGGGTTCCTGAAGAGTTTAAAGATAAAAAATATAATGAAGTTAAATCAATTGTGAAGTATGGAAATTATAAATATAGTTTAAGGTGAAAAACGAATGCTCGTAGGCCTCGTAGGAAAGCCAAATTGCGGAAAATCTACACTATTCAAAGCTGCAACATTAGCAGAAGTAGAAATAGCTAATTATCCTTTCGTAACTATAAAACCAAATTCTGGTGTTGGTTTTGTTAAAATAGATTGTTCTGACAAAGAATTTAATATTAAATGTCAGCCAAAACACGGTTATTGTATTAATAACAAAAGGTTTGTTCCTGTACAAGTCCTAGATGTTGCTGGATTAGTTCCAGGAGCACATGAAGGAAAAGGCATGGGAAATCAATTCTTAGATGATCTAAGACAAGCTGATGTCTTAATACATATTGTTGATGTCTCTGGATCTACAAATGAAAAAGGAGAACCAGTTGACCCTGGAACATATGATCCTTCAAATGATATCAAATTCCTGGAAATAGAATTAGATATGTGGTACTTAAGATTAATACAAAAAGGCTGGGAAAAATTTGCCAGAACTGTTAACCAGGAAAAATCAGAAGTCGCAAAAGCATTAGTCAAACATCTTGAAGGCTTAGGAGTTGCTGAAAAAACAATTGAAGGAGTAATCAAAAAATTAAACTTAGGATCAGATATAATCAAATGGACTGACACTGAATTAAAAAATATAGCAACAGAACTAAGAAAAATAACAAAACCTATGATTATTGCATGCAACAAGATAGATTCTCCTAATGCAGCAGAAAACTTTACAAAATTAGAGAACCAATTCCCAGACCATATGTTGATTGCTTGCAGTGCTGAATCTGAATTAGCTCTGAAAGAAGCTGCAAAACACAAGCTTATTGATTATATTCCTGGAGAAAATACTTTTTCAATAAAAGACGAATCAAAACTAAATGACAAACAAAAGCAAGCTTTAGATTTTGTGAAAAAAAACATTCTAGAAAAATATAACAGCACAGGAGTCCAAGAAGTCCTGGATAAAGCTGTTTTCGAGTTATTAAAATATATAGCAGTCTACCCAGTTGCAACAAGTAAATTAACTGATAAAGATAATCGGGTTCTGCCAGACTGTTTCCTTGTTCCGCAAGGAATAACCGCCTTAGACTTTGCATTCAAAGTCCACACAGACATTGGTAAAAAATTCATCAAAGCAATTGACTTAAAAACAAAACTAGTAATAGGCAAAGAACATGTTCTGAACAATGGAGATGTTGTAGAAATAATTTCTGATAAATAATCATTTCTTCTCCTTTTTAACAGCCTCAAATGTCCCTGGAATATCTATCATATACTTTCCATCTTCTAATTTAACTACTAATGGTTCTCCTTTGAACAAATGAACTAAATCTAATTCGTACTGTCCGGGTCTCTTTACTTTAATGCTTTCTAAATCCAGAACTATGGGTTCATCTCTGCTAAGATCTTCTCCAACTAACTCAAAGACATCTTCTTCAATCTGTTTCTTATCTTTTATAGTTAACTTTGATTCTTCTGTAACCTTCTTAGCCTGCTCTAATTTTTCCTTCTTTATATAGAAAAATAGCTTGCCTCCACAGCTGCATCCTTTTAATATTTCAGCTGCACCATCATCATAGAATGTATTGCATCTTACGCATTGGTGTGGCATTTTTTTTTTTTTTTTATTTTTTTTATTATATTATTTCTTCTTTTTATTTTTTTGTTTAGTTTCCTTGGTATAAAGCTCTATTTTATTAGGGTCTTTCTTTATTTCTTTAACTATTGCAGCAGGTCCTATAATAGTTAAGCCCTGTCTATTCCCTAACAGAATATTGACAAACCTTTTCTTTAATCTTCCAAGCAATGCATCATCTTTCAAATCAGGGTCAATAACACTCAGCTCAATGCCTTTAAACTTATTGTCAATCTTCTCCATTGTTATTGCTATCAAATCAGACTCTTCCTCTTTTTTTAACCTGCCTTCAAGCAAAACAATCCGGTTGTCCTTTACAATATCCAAAATCTTATTTACTCTTCTAGCTGAACCTAATCCATCAATTTCAGCATATGGTATAAATTGTAGTGTTAACATTTTATCCTGCCACTGCAAATAGTGCCTCATAAAATTTATCTATATTGTTTCCGTATTTGGCTGAGATACCAATAACCTCATATTGAGGGAACGCAGACTGTATTTTTTTTATTTTTGCCTTCTTCAAATCTATTTTGTTTGCTACAATCAAAACAGGTATATCTCTTGCCTGTAAATTGCCTATTATTGTAACATTTACCTGGCTATAAGGGTCTTTAGTAGCATCAAGTACTACAACAACTACTTCCATCTCATCCAGCCATTTTATAGCATCAATAACTCCTTTGGTTGCTTCCTTAGCCCTTTCCTTTGCTTTTTTCTCTTTCATTCCTGTCTTCATAAAATCTTCATAATCTATTTTTGTAGCAATCCCTGGAGTATCAACTAAATTAAAAGTAATCTCTTTTCCATTAGACTTAATATTGATCTCTTCTTTTATCTGAATTTCTCTGGTTTCATGAGCTACATTAGAAACAGTGCCCATATCTTCTCCAAGCCAGTCCTGACACACCTTATTAGCTAAAGTAGTCTTACCGCCATTTGGAGGCCCATATAATCCTAGCTTAACATGCTTCTTCTTTTTAAAAAGATCTCTTAGAACTTTACTAATGAACTTCTTAACTAAATTTATCATGTAACCACCATCTTTTCAAAAATAAATTGAAACTTGTTAGTTTATATAATTTTCGATTTATACAAAGAATTAATTGTCATATCTTGGTCATAAAACGAAAAGAACAAGATTTATATATGATAATAATGCATTAGATACTATGGAACAAATAGTCAAAAAAAGGATTATAAGTGTATCAAAAGATGTGTTAGAAGCAGTTAAAAAAAAAAATAATGTTAAATTAAAAATATTGAGCAATTACACAATACATAATGCATCAATATTCCAGGATGAAGATTCTATAAGTGTTGCAGTAATCACTTATGCCTTATCAAAAATTATTGAAAGGTACAATTTCAATGAATCAAAAGAATGGCTAAACTTCTACAACAAAGTTATAATTGATTTAAAAAAAGCAATTGATGAACTAACAAATAATGATTTAAGATATTATAAACAAAACTTAAAAGAACTAATTAAAGCCATAGAACGTTTTGACCATAAACTAACTTTATATGTTCAAAGAGTTATAGAAAAATCAAAAATAAAAAAAGGCTCAGTAATGTTTGAGCATGGAATCTCTATTGGAAGAGTAGCTGACCTTTTAGGCATATCTGGATGGGAATTACGAGAGTATATAGGTAAAACAACAGTATTTGACACCCATAAAACTCCAGATGTGAAAGAAAGATTAAACTTTACAAGAAAGTTGTTTGGATTAAGATGAAAACTTTAGTTTTTGACACAGGACCTGTAATAAGTTTAACTATGAATAATCTTCTATGGCTGTTAAAAGAATTAAAAAAAAAAATGAATGGAGAATTTTATGTTTCTAACAGTTCAAAAAAAGAGCTTGTAGATAATCCATTAACTACAAAAAGGTTTGAGTTTAAAGCTTTGCAGGTATTAAAGATAATTCATGAAGATACATTAAAAGTCATTGAAAACAAAGAAATCACTCAAAAAACAAACTCTTTGTTGGATTTAGCAAATTCTATCTTTAATGCTTATGGAAAAAGCATACATATTGTTCACAATGCAGAGATAGAAGGCCTAGCTCTATGTATAAACATAAAAGCAGAAGCTTTTGTTGTAGATGAAAGAACAACAAGGCTGCTTGTTGAAGACCATAACAGACTGAAAAATATACTAGAGAGAAAGCTTCATACAAGAATCGATGTCAACACTAAAAATTTAAATGAATTCAAAAAAATTGTCAAAGACATTAAGATCATAAGGTCTGTAGAGCTTGTCACAGCTGCTTATGAACTAGGATTGTTGGACAAATACATCCTTGACATCCCAGACGCAAAAAAAAAACTATTAGACAGTATACTCTGGGGAGTAAAACTTGACGGCTGCGCTGTTTCTAAAGATGAGATTGAAGAGATTATAAGACTAGTTAAATGAATTATTTGCAGAATATAAATGTTTAAATAACATCTTGAATTCCCCTTATCCTATGACCAAAGGACAGGTTATTTCAGGGGAATTCAGTAAGATAATGGTTAGACAGAAGTCCAACCAAAACATAGAGCTAGGAGAACTATTAGTTGCTAATACAAAAGACGGAAAAATAATAATGCAGGTTTATGACTTAATCTATGGCAGCCAGATCTCCCAATCCAACTTAGAATTAATGTCAGGCATTAGTCTAGAAGAAAACTCAAAACTTGAGATGCTTGAACCAGAACTTAGAAATTACAACTTAGCTTTATTAAAAAATCTAATTACCATAAAAAACAAAAATGCTGTTATCTGCAAAAATTTGCCAAGTGTATTCTCAGATGTCAATGAAATAAAAAAAGAAGACCTTACTTTTTTAACTACTCCTAAAAACCCATTATACATAGGCAAATTAAGGTCTGGATCTAAAGTTTTAGATGTAGACATATTATTAGAAGGCGATAAAGTACTAACACACCATATACTTATTCCAGCTACAACAGGCAGAGGAAAAAGCTTAGATGAAAACGAGGAAGTACTCATTAAAACAAATAATAAATTTTTAATAAAATCCATTGGTGAATTGGTTAATAACAATTCAAATTTTCAGGGTTCCAAAACAATAAGTATGAACCCTAAAAATTATTCAACGGATTTTAAGAAAATAATTAAATTTGTTAAACATAGAGCTCCTCGTTTCATGTATAAGATACTTACTGAAAGCGGAAGAGAGATTACAGTAACAGGGGACCATAATTTATATGTTATACAGAAAGGAAAATTTAGGCTTCTAAAAACAGAACAGATAACAAAAGAGGATTATCTCCCTCTTCCATTAAAGATTGATGTCTCAGGAAATTTAAAAGAATTAAATTTATTTGAGCTTTTGAAGGACAACGATAAAATATATGCGTTATATAGCAAAAAAATAATGAGTAAGCTAAAACCAAAAAATGAATGTATTAAGATTCTATCAAAATATTTTACACGAGCATCACAAAAATATAATGATTTTGTAGTAAACAAAAAAAGAATAAAAATTAAAATCTTAGATGGATTATTTGAAAGAAGACTTTCTCATGAAGATCTGAAATCAATTGAATTAACAGATGAACATTATAGTTTAAAATTAAAAGCAATATATCCTATTACAAAAGAATTACTAGAATTAATAGGTTATTATATTGCTGAGGGTTATTGTTTAAATGATAATTCATTCAGAATAAGTTGTTCAGAAAAAGAGATTCAGAAAAGTTTAAAGAATAACCTCAAAAAAATCGGTTTGAATTATTTTTGGATTAAAAAGAAAGAAAAAAACGTTGATATTGGAGTTTCATCTTCTATTTTCACAAAAGTACTAAAAAAAATTGGAGTTGGAGATCTATCTGGAAATAAAAGACTTCCTACTTTTTTCATGAACTTAGCAGACAATAATCTTAGTATATTACTTAGTTCTTACTTTGAGGGTGATGGTGGAGTTGACAGAGAAATCAACAAAGACAATAAAAGGTTCAAAATATCTATTACAACTAAATCAAAAAAACTTGCAAGTGACATATGTATTGCCCTATATAGATATGGTATCATGGGGAGATGCAAGAAAAGATGGATGAAAGCAGTAAATACAAAGCATAAAGGAAATTGGTATTACAGAGTCTCTATTTCTGGTAAAAATGATCTAATTACCTTTTTATCTAAAATAGGTTTTCAATTCCATAGAAAAAATAATATTCTAAAAGGAAAATTTAATTACAAAGAAAATACAAATGTAGATATCATTCCAATTAATTCTGAAGATTTTAAATTAAGAAGATCAAAAACAAGATTAAGCCAAAAGCAATTTTCATTAAAGTTGGGTTGCTCTCAACAAATAATCTCGCTTATAGAAGCTGGAAGACGAAGACCAAGCAGGAGTTTATTAAGTAAAATAATATCAAAATTTGATCATTTTAAAGATATGTCAAAATTATTAAAATTTAGATGGGATAAACTAAAGAGAATTAAGAAAATAAGATATAATAAGAAATATGTTTATGATCTTACAATAAAAGATAATAAAACATTTTTTGCAGGGCATTGCGGATTATTTGTTCATAATAGCAACCTAACTTCTTGCATGTTATGGAACAGTATTGATAAAGATTACTGCGGAATCTTAGTCCTGGACCCTCATGATGAATATTATGGAAGAAACAAACTAGGATTAAAAGACCATAAGAATAAAGACAACTTAGCCTATTACACACCAAAAAACCCTCCAGCTGGATGTAAAACTCTAAAAATAAATCTAAAAGTTATAAAACCACAGCATTTCAATGGAGTTCTTGAATGGAGTGATCCTCAAAAAGAAGCACTAAATGCTTATTACAGAAAATATGGCAATACCTGGATTGAGTCTATAATTCTGGAAAAACCTGTAGAAGGATTTTCAGAAGCTACTTTAGCTGTACTCAAAAGACGTTTGCTACAACTACTAGACCTAAGCTTCAGAGAAAACCAATTATTCTGTCATGGAGCATTTGACTTACAGGCTGGAGAAACTACAATAAAAGATATCTGCAATGAACTTGGATCAAGCAAAACAGTTATTATTGACACTTCAAATTTCTCAGGAGCAGTCGAAATTCTGATAGGAAGCTTGATTGCAACTGAAATTTTAAGCAAATACAAAGCATATAAAATTGAAGGAACTCTAAAAGATAAACCTATAATCTCTATAGTTTTGGAAGAAGCGCCAAGAGTTCTTGGAAAAGAAGTTTTAGAAAAAGGGCCTAATATATTCTCAACAATAGCAAGAGAAGGAAGAAAATTCAAAGTAGGATTAATGGCCATAACTCAACTTCCCTCCTTAATCCCAAGGCAAATACTTGCTAATATGAACACTAAAATTATCCTTGGAGTAGAAATGCAGCCAGAAAGACAGGCAATAATAGACAGCGCTTCCCAGGATCTAAGCAATGATTCAAGGACAATAGCTTCTTTAGACATAGGTGAAGCTTTAGTAAGCAGCAACTTCACAAAATTTGCAATTCCAATAAAAATTCCTTTATTTGAAGATTTAGTTAAAGAACAAAAAAAAAAAAAAGATAAAAAAAAAAAAGTTTTAGGGGGGTAGCATGAAATTTCGCGCATCTAGCTGACTGTCATATTGGTTCTTGGCGTGATCCAAAATTAAGAGATATAAGCACAAAAGCTTTTGTCAAAGCAATAGACATGTGTATTGAAAAAAAGGTTGACTTCATTCTTATATCAGGAGATTTATTTAACACATCTCTGCCAAGTATAGACAGTTTAAAAGAAACTGTAATCAAATTAAAATCATTAGAATACAAAGACATTCCAGTCTACATTGTTCCTGGTAGCCATGACTTCAGCCCAAGCGGAAAAACAATGCTTGATGTCCTGGAAAATGCAGGTCTTCTTGTAAATGTTGCTAAAGGAGAAGTTATTGAAAATAAACTTAAACTAAACTTTACTGTTGACAAAAAAACTGGAGCAAAGATAACAGGATTATTAGGAAAAAAAGGAGGTCTAGAAAAAAATTACTACAAAGATTTAGTCAGAGAAAATTTAGAAAATGAAGATGGCTATAAAATATTCATGTTTCATTCTGCTATAACAGAATTCAAACCGCAAGATATGGAAAAAATGGATTCTCAGCCATTATCTCTCCTGCCAAAAAACTTCAACTACTATGCTGGAGGTCATGTACATTATGTTTTCAAAAAAGAAGAAAAAAAGTTTGGAACAATTGCATTTCCAGGACCATTGTTCCCAAACAACTTCAGGGAATTAGAAAAACTAGGCAAGGGTGGTTTCTATATAGTTGAAGACGACAAACTAGAATGGCAGCAAATTCAGATTTATAACACATATCATATAAATCTTGACTGCAACCATAAAACAATTGAAGAGATCGAAGCAGAACTGTTAAAAGAAATAGAAGACAAAGAACTTATTGACACAATTGTCACAATAAGATTAGAAGGAATTTTAAAATCTGGCAAGCCACATGATATAAACTTCAAGGAAATCTTTAACAAATTCCATGAAAAAGGGGCTTATTTTGTAATGAAAAACACCAATAAACTGACAACACATGAATTCGAAGAAATCATGGTAGACAAAGACTCTGTTGAAGATATTGAAGAATCTTTAATTAAAGAGCATCTAGGCCAGATAAAAGTTAAGGATTTAGACCTAGCTAATGAAGAAAAACTAACAAGAGAATTAATGAAAGTTCTAAACCAGGATAAAAAAGAAGGCGAACGCGTTACTGATTTTGAAAAAAGAATAAAAGAAGAAGCAGAAAATACTTTATTTTAAATTCTCAACTATTTTATTGCCAAATTCTTCTGCTGCATGCGGCCCATTAGAGGTTATAATGTTTCCATCTACAGTCACATTATCTCCTGTATAAGCTGCTCCTTTTTGTTCTAAGTTATCCTTTTCAGAAGGAAATACTGTTGCATTCTTACCTTTTAAAATTCCAGCATTAGCTAATGTAGATGGTGCAATGCAGATTGCTGCAACAATTTTACCTTGCTCATTAAATTCTTTTGCAAGAGCATGTGCTTTTGTATTGTCAAAATAAACACTTGACCCTCCGCCGCCAATAAAAGCTATCATATCATAATCAGTAGTTGCATCATCCAATAATACATCTACTTTAGTTTTCTTGCCAGCAACACTTGTTGCCTCAGATTTTAAAGAAGCAGTAACTACTTCAACACCATTCTCTTCCAGAACTTTTTTAGGTATAAAATATTCTTCATCCTTAAAATTCTCTGGAGCAATAACAAAAAGAGCTTTTGTCATATTAACCACCCTTACTTTTTCTTCAAATGAACATCCATTTGAGGGAATGGAATAGATATCTTGTTTTTATTCAAAGCATTATATATCAAAGTATTGGCAGTATCTTTTGCTGCAAACCTCTTCTTATAAGAATCTACATAGAAATAAGCCTTAAAGTTCAAAGAAGAGTTTGCCATTTCTATAAACCTTATTATAGGCGCAGGGTCATCCTTTAACTCTTTAATCTTTTCTATCTCTTTCAAAACAAGTTTCTTAACTTTCTCAACATCAGAACCATATGCTACACCAAATGGAATCACAACCCTGACTGAAGGATCTGGTGGAACATAGTTCTGTATCTTTGAATTTGCCAGTTGACCATTAGGTATTATTATAACTTCATTATCAAAAGTCCTTATCCTTGTGCTTCTCAAACCAACATCTAAGACAGTTCCTTTAGTGGTTGCATCTAATTCAATAATATCTCCAACCTTTATAGTTTTGTCAACTATCAATGATATTCCTCCGAATATATTGCCAAGTGTATCTTTAAGAGCAAAAGCAACAGCTATTCCTGCAATACCTAAACTAGCTAATAATGGCCCTACTTTCACACCCCATACATCAAGTATAAATAAAAAAGCCAGTATAAATATAATAATCTTTGAAAATCTATGGACAAGGTTAAGAAGTTGGTCATCTACTTTTGACTTTGTTTTCTGTGCCCAAGTCCTGCCCCAGTTATCTATTAAGATATCAATTACAACTATAATGATATATGCCACAATTATGACTATAAGGGTATTACCTATTTCATGAATTATTTTTTCAACAATATTATTCAATTGTAGTATCACTGCAGATATCCTTATACCAACCAAAAGAACAATCAAAGACAAAGGCCTATTTATTCTCTTTATTATCAAATCATCAACTTCAGTTTTTGTCTTATGAGCCAGTTTAAGAAGAATATTTTTAGATATGAATATAATTATCTTTGCTCCTAAAAAAAATACAACTAAAACTACAAATGCAATAACATAATTATTAGCAGATATTGCGCCATACACCGTATTATAAATTTCAGCCAAACCCATAGGTTTAGTTAAAGGTTAGTTATATTTATAGTTTTTGTTTTATGATATACTTCAAAATCCCTCTCAAATCTTTCTCCCTAACAACAACATCACAAACCTTATCCAATTCTTCAGATTTAGAATTAAAACTAATGCTTAATCCGCTTTCTTTTGCAACATGGATATCGTTCTTATGGTCTCCAACAAAAACACACTCTGCTAAATTTATCCCTTCTTTCTTAGCAATCTTCTTTAAACCCTCTGCTTTAGCTTCATGGTCGTATTTAGTGAATTCTGTCTTTGAAATATTCCCATCTTCATCAAAAAATAATTTATTGATAAGAACATCATCAAAATAATCCTTATAATCTGGAAAAAGATAATCCAAAACAATATTCAGGCTTCCAGAGATTATAACCAGCTTCAAACCTTTTTCTTTCAAAGCAATTATAGTTTCTTTAGCACCTTTCATCAGCTTTAAAGAACTAATAGCTTTCATAATCTTCTTTTTTGTTGCTTTCTTTTCTTTCCACAGCTTTATATCATGCTCTGCCCATTCTTCATAACTTATTTCTTTATTGTAATATTTCTTTGTAGCTTCTTCTCTTTTCTTATCGTCTGTCTTAAAATGCTCATGTATTGTCTGCCATATGAATACAGTATCATCTACAATAGTTCCATCAAGATCAAAACAGACTAACTTGTATTTCATAGTAATTCCTTAAGCTTAGGAATAACTTTTTCCTTATATTTAACATCCACAAAACCAGAAGCAAAATTTATTTTTCCACCGCCTTTTCCATTGAACTCTTTCAATATCTTCTGCAATAAATCATTTGCATTCTTCCCAGAATCCTCAGAAACACTTATTATAACATAAGTTCCTTTTTCCAGAGTGTTCAGAAAACAAACAACAGTCTTATTTTTAGCATATTCATTAATCTTCTTCATCAAAATTAACTTCTCATAATTATCAAAAACACCATGGACAAAATTTATCCCTTTTATTTTCTCTTCATCAACATTTAATGGCTGGTCTTTCTGAAAATCTCTGATATTTTCTGTAAGATTTTTGTTTTTCTCCAAAAGATTTTTGACAGCTTCAACAATTTTTTCATCATCAGTATTCAATAAAGACATTATTTTCCTCAACTTCTGTGACTGTCCAAGAAGTTCTCCTTCTGTATCCACAGTATATCTTAGCTCATACTTCTGGCCACCTAAAGAATTAAAACCAGTTACTAAAAAACCTCCAATCTCAGAAGTGTTGCTGCAATGATTTCCAGCACATGCGCTTAAATCAAAATCATTTATCTCAACTACCTGCACCTTATCCCCCCTTAGCCTATCAACTTTTATTCTTATATCAGGAAGTTTTTCAGCTTCTTCTTTTGTAATATTTTTTATTGTTATATTTCTTTCTTCTTTAATTACATCATTAGCTAATTTCTCAGCTTTAAACACCGCTTCCCAACTTAATTTGTCAGCAGAAACAAACACTCTGGATTCCTTCTCACCTAACTCAACCTTCTCAACATTAACACCACAATCCTGTCTTATCAAACTCTGAACAAAAACATGTTCTCCAGAATGCATCCTTTGATTAATATCAGCCATTTTAAAGTTAAGGCTTATATCTTAACATAGTCCTTGGAAATGGTATAGCATCCTTAATATTATCTAATCCACAAACCCATGCTATTACTCTTTCCATACCTAAACCCCATCCACCATGAGGTACTGAACCATATTTTCTTGTATCTAAATAAAATTCATACTCTTTAGGATCTTCTCCTTCATTCAATAATCTCTGCTTAATCTTCTCAATATCACTTTCCCTTTCACTTGCTCCAATTATCTCACCATAATGCTCTGGAGCAATAAAATCAGCGCCATAAACCAGTTCTTTTCCCTTTTCACAACCTTCAACTTCTTTCATATAAAATGCTTTAACTTGTCTGGGATAATGTGTTACAATTACAGGAGTATCAAACATCTCACTTAATTTATCCTCTTCTATTGTTCTCAAATCCTTGCCCCATGGAATCTCCATATTGCACTTATCTTTCAACATCTTTAAAGCATCATCATATTTTATCCTTGGAAACTTCTTCTTAACAGTTGGCTCTAACTTCTTTGAATCTCTGCCAAGAATTTTTAGTTCTTCTTTATTAGTCTCTAAAACTCTTTTAACCATATGCTTTAGAACACCTTCTCCATAATCCAACACATCATCAAAAGTTGCCCATGCTGCTTCCTGCTCTGCATGCCAATACTCTGTCAAATGCCTTGAAGTTTTTGATTTCTCAGCTCTAAAACTAGGAGCCAAAGTATAAATTTTCTCTAAAGCAAATATCGCAGGCTCAGCATAAAGCTGCCATGTCTGAGCTAAAAAAACATCTTTCTTCTTAAAATAATCAACTCCAAATAATGTTGATCCTCCTTCACACTGTACTGATTGGAATATTGGTGATTGATATTCATAAAATCCTTGTCCTCTAAAATATTCGTGAAAAGCTCCAAACATTGTGCTTCTTATTTTCATTATAGCAGTCATCTTTCTGCTTCTCAGCCATAGATGTCTGTTCTCTGCTAAAAAATCAACACTTTGGTCTTTTGTAATTGGAAAAGTATCAGACCAGCCTACAACATTAAAATTCTTAACAACAATCTCATAACCTGTTGGAGCTCTTTTATCCTCTTTGATTTCTCCTTCAATTTCCATAGAAGCTTCTATCTGAAGTTTATCAGCTTCCTTAAACTTCTCATCCCCAACTGTGTTTTTATCAATAACACATTGGATTATATTAGTAGAATCCCTAAGTACAATGAATTTAAGTTTATTTGAACCTCTTTCCCTATAAACCCATCCTCTGATATCTACCTTACCTTTTCCTTTCTTTATTGCTTCTTGTATTGAAATGAATTTCATTTTATGTTGGTTATTCCCTGCAGATATAAAAAAGTTTGGATTTAAAGCAAAGCTATTCCCCTTCTCTCAAACTCTGATTTAACATGCTCAGGCCATACACTAGATTGAACTTCTCCGATATGCGCTTTATGCAATAAAAGCATGCAAATCCTGCTCTGTCCAATACCTCCACCCACAGTTAATGGAAGCTTATCTTCAATAATCTTTTTATGAAACTCTAAATCTTTTCTGTCGCTCAAACCCATATGCTCCAATTGCCTAATCAAAGATTTTTTATCTACTCTTATACCCATTGAACTTAGTTCTAAAGCTTTTCCCCTTACAGAATCCCACACAATAATATCTCCATTCAATCCTTTTTTGCCATCGCTTGCTTCTGTAATCCAATCATCATAATCAGCAGCCCTTAAGTCATGAGGTTTGCCTGATTTTAATGGATAACCAATTCCAATAATAAAAACAGCTCCAAATAATTTTGCTATTTTATGTTCCCTTTCCTCTGGTGTTAAATGAGGATATAATTTTTCTAATTCTTCTGTATGGATAAATTTAATTTCTTTAGGCAGAGTTGGCTGTAGTTGAGGGAAAGCAGTTGTAACTGCGTTCTCAGTTTCCAAAAGCACCTTATAGATTTTTTTAACAATTTTTTTTAAAGAATCTATAGTTCTTTGCTCTTTAGATATAACTAATTCCCAATCCCATTGATCAACATACAAGCTCCTAATCTCATCTACTACTTCATCTTTCCTAACAGCATCCATATCTGTATAAAGTCCAGTTCCTATTTTAAATCCATATTTACCTAAAGTATGTCTTTTCCATTTTGCTAAACTGTGCACAATTTCAATCTTATCAGCAAAATCTGTACTAAATCTAACTGGAGTTTGAGAACCTGCTAAATCATCCTGCAATCCATCTCCAACTTTCAAAAACCTTGGAGCTGTAACCCTAACTAAACTCAATTTCTCAGCTAACTTTCTCTCAAATATATCTTTGATTAATTTAATCATTTTTTGTGTCTTAACAAAGTCCAGCTTCGGTTTATAATCTTCTGGTAAAGTTTTCATTTCATCACCTTTTGAATAGTCTAATAGATTGATTTTACAGCTTTGACAGCCCATGATAAATCACCTTAAAATGCAAAGAACTCTAACAATTATTAAAATCAAAAAATACTATACTAAAACTCAATAATTGTTTTATCTTTTTCATGACCTTTTGCGATAGATATCTTCTATTTAAACCTATTCCTAAAAATATGAAAAATATTACAAAAAAAACCGAAATATTTAAATAAAATGGAATATTTTTCCATAATATCATGATAGATGAAAAGGACTTGAAGATATTAGACGAGCTGAAAAATAACAGTAAACTAACAACACAGCAAATAGCTAAAAAAATAAATATTCCAATAACTACTATACATAACAGAATAAAAAAATTGGAAAATCTTGGAATAATAAAAGGCTATACTTTAATATTAGACCACAAAAAACTTGGAAAAGGAATTTTAACATATGTGTTAGTTACTGTAAACTATGTGTTACCATCTGGAAAAAAAATTGACCAAGAAGTTGTTGCAAAAAACATAAAAAAACTACAAGGGGTAGAAGAAGTCAACATAATGACAGGAGAAACAGATATACTAGTAAAAGTAAGAATCAAAGATATTGATGAACTAAACACCTTCATAATTAAAAAACTAAGAGAAATAGATGGTATTGATAAAACAAGAACTATGATTGTG
>CAZSMA010000004.1:0-29072 GCA_964608065.1 uncultured Methanosarcinales archaeon | reverse complement strand
ATTTGATTGGAAAGGTATGAGGTGAATAATATGAAAAAAGTAAAAGTTTATTCAACACCAACGTGTCCATGGTGTATAAAATTAAAAGGATATTTGAAAGAAAAGAATGTAGAGTTTGAAGATATTGATGTAAGCAGTAATGAAGCAGCAGCAAAAGAAATGATGGAAAAATCAGGACAAATAGGAGTTCCAGTAATTGACATTGAAGGAGAGATCATTGTAGGTTTTGATAAACCTAAGATTGAGTCTGCTTTAGGGTTATAATTAAGAGGTTTAGATGAAAGAAAAAGAAAGTAGTGAAACATGTGCAGTCAATCTGGAATGTAAAGAATCAAGATGGGCATGGATTTTATTCTTAATAGGTATAATTGCAACAATTGGGATGAGAGTTATTCAGCCATTAAATTTAATCAATCCATTATATGGTAAATTGGCATGGTATGTTGGTGTTCTTGGTTTTTTTATATTCTTCTTGTTCAAGTTCAGAGCAGATCATAAAAGAGCTAAAAGAATAAAAGAAAGTGAGATTTTCAGGAAATTGCAGAAGAAGGAAGTTCTTACAAAAGAAGATTGCTCTGTGGTTAACTCAATTTTTTGCTCTTTAACTTCAAAAAAGGATAGATTGAATTTCTTTTTCATAGCTTTTTTTTCAATAGTAGCTTTGATTATAGCTTTGTTTTTTGATTTGAAAGGATTGTTTATGTAATAAAACTTAGAGGGGTGAATATAATGGTAAAATTATGGAGATGTGAGATTTGCGGAGATCCTTATATTGGTGATGGAGCTCCAGCTAATTGTCCGTTTTGCGGAGCAAAAAGAAAATATATTAAAGAGTTTGAAAAAGCAGAAGTTAATTTTGATGTCGAGTTAAGTGAAAAAGATAAAGCAAATGCTGAGCATGCTTTACAGGTGGAAGTCAGTAATGCTGCTTTTTATTTCTGCGCTGCAAAAAGTGTAAAAGAAACTGAAGGACAGAAACTGTTTAAAGCTCTTGGAAAAGTTGAAGCAGAGCATGCTTCTATATGGAAAAAAGTCTTGAAATTAGATTCAATTCCTGAAGCAGATGACAAATGCTCTGTTGATTATAAAGAAGATTTAGAAGATTCTCATAAAAGAGAGACAAGAGCTATTGGATTCTACAAAAAAGCAGCAGCAGAATCTGAGAATGAGAGAGTAAAGCAGATATTTGAAGCATTAATTGAAGTTGAGGAAGATCATTTGAAATTATCTGAAGAGAGGTTATAAAATGACTGAATTAAACCAAATCTATAAATGCAATATTTGTGGAAATATTGTAGAAGTTTTGCATTCTGGTGCTGGAGAGTTAGTTTGCTGCGGACAACCAATGGAATTATTAAAAGAAAAAACAGAAGATGAAGGTATGGAGAAACATATTCCTGTTATTGAGTTTGAAGGAAATAAAGTTATAGTTAAAGTTGGAAGTGTTCCGCATCCAATGGAAGAAAAACATTATATAGAATGGATTGAAGCAATTGCGGATGGAAAACATTTCAAGAAATTCTTAAAGCCAAATGAAAAGCCAGAAGCTGAATTCTGCATAAAGGCAGATAAAATAACAGCAAGAGAATACTGCAATGTACATGGATTGTGGAAATCAAAGTGATAACATTAGTAAAAACCATTAATCAATTTTAACAGAAACCTTTTTAAAATGATTTGACTTCTCAACCCATTATGTATGAGGAAGAAGTCTTAAAAGAATTAGTAAAAACAGATCTTGAAAATTTGATATCTCAGACTAAACTATTTAAAAGGCCATATGAAGAAGGAGAATGCATAATCGGATTTGTTGGAGTATACTTAGGCCCCATGAAATGTTACAGATTAGAGGGTCCTGGCTTTGTGACCCAAGAAAATCTAAAAAAATGGTATGAAAAAGGTATCAGCATTGTAACAGAATTGGATTTAGCAGAAAACGCAGCTATTGCAGACGTTTATTTAAGATGGAAGGGTCACGTATCTCAAGGATTTATGTATTCTCTTGTAAAATCTGATGGTGAATGGAAAATAATTGAGAATATACCTACTTGGATTTCTCACAGTGATACTAGTGCCATTGACAGGTTTATGAAAGAGTTAGGTCTAAAAGAAGACTATGTAAAAAAAAAATTGGACCACTAATGAATTTTAACAGAAACCAAAGAAAGAAAAAAAATAACAGAAACCTTTTTAAATAAATCCTTATTTCTAAAGCAATACCTATGAATAATGAAGGCTAAGGCCTGAATGAGGAAATAATTCTTATTCCTCAGTAAAATCGGAGGTACTTGGAAATCAAAGATTCCCGGTACCATCCTCAAATTAAAATTTTCGGAGGCAAATAAAATGGAAGATTTACCAAAAGAACTTGTTGATAAGGTTTTTGAAGCAATTGAAGTAGCTAAAGCTACTGGAAAAATCAGCAAAGGAACTAATGAAACAACTAAACAGATTGAAAGAGGAGTTGCTAAATTAGTTGCAGTAGCAAAAGATGTTTCGCCACCAGAAATAACAATGCACATACCAATGCTTTGCGAAGAAAAAGGTGTTTTATGTGTACAGGTTCCAACAAAAGAAGAACTTGGAGCAGCTGCAGGATTAGAAGTAGGAACTGCAAGTGTTACAATAATCCAGGAAGGGGAAGCAAAGGATATTTTAAAGGAAATTTCTTCAAAGCTTAAGAAGTAAAGGCGTTAAAATGGAGCAAGAGCAAAAACCACAAAGAAGGAGAAGAAGAGAAGAGACAAAAGTAGAAAAAAAAAAAATTAGTTTTACACAGGCAACACCTGCAAGAGTAGAAGAAGTTATTGGAAGGACAGGAATGAGAGGAGAAGCAGTCCAGGTGAGATGCAAGGTATTAGATGGAAGGGATGCTAACAAAATAATAAGAAGGAATGTTAAAGGTCCTGTCCAGATAGGAGATCTATTAATGCTAAGAGAAACTGAATTCGAGGCAAGGCCGTTATCAAGAAGTGGTGGAAGAGGTCAGAGCTAAAATGACAAAATGTAGTTTTTGTGGTAATGAAATTGATAGAGGAACTGGAGTTCTGTTTGTAAAGAAAGATGGAAAGCTTTTGCACTTTTGTTCATCTAAATGCGAGAAAAATACAATCAAATTAAAACGTAAAGGTCGTGAATTAAAATGGACTGAGTTTTATGAAAAACAAAAGGGGGGTTCTAAAAAATGATTGAAAGAACTTTAGTTTTACTTAAGCCCGATGCTGTTGAAAGAGGCATTATGGGTCAGATTATTTCTAGATTTGAGCAGGCTGGATTAAAGATGGCAGGTATGAAGATGGTGTGGGTTGACAAAAACTTTTCACAAAAACATTATTCAGCTCATTTAGACAAACATTTTTACAAATATTTAGAAGAATTTATCATATCTGGTCCTGTTGTTGCAATGGCTGTTGAAGGATTGCATGCAGTTGAGATTGTAAGAAAAATTGTTGGAGGAACAGAACCTAAAACAGCTGCGCCAGGAACAATAAGAGGAGATTTTGCAGTGCATTCTTATGAATATACAGACAAGAAAAAAATGTCTATAAAGAATTTGATTCATGCTTCTGGAACAAAAGAAGAGGCTAAAAAAGAAGTTGATTTATGGTTTAAGAAAGAAGAAATGCATTCATACAAGACATGTCATGAAAAACATACTTGTTAATTGAATTTTAAGGAGGATTATTTAAAATGGCAGATAAGATGGTTGACAAAGTTACAAAATTAATGAAGGATCCTATTAAAATTAGGAATTTAGCAATTGCAGCTCACATTGATCATGGTAAGACTACATTTACTGATAACTTACTTTCAGGAGCAGGAATGATGAGCAAGGAAGATGCAGGCAGAGCATTAAAGATGGATTTTCATGAGGATGAACAGGAAAGAGGAATTACAATTGATACTGCTGCTGTTTCTATGGTTCATAAATTTGGAGATACTGAATATTTAATTAATCTATTAGATACACCTGGTCATGTTGATTTTGGCGGTGACGTTACAAGAGCTATGAGAGCAGTTGATGGTGCTATTGTACTTATAGATGCTGTTGAAGGTGTAATGCCGCAGACTGAAACAGTTTTTAGGCAAGCGCTAAAAGAAAATGTAAAGCCTGTTCTTTTTATTAACAAGGTTGATAGGCTAATCAGGGAAGTTAAGTTAACTCCTGAAAAAATGCAGGAAAGGTTTATCAAGATAATCAAAGATGTTAATGTTTTAATTTCAGATATTGCTTCAAAAGAGTATAAGACCAAGTGGCATGTTAATGTTCAGGAAGGTAGTGTTTCTTTTGGTTCTGCTTTCCATAATTGGGGCCTTAGTATTCCGTACATGCAGAAGAATAAGATAACTTTTAAAGAGATTATTGATGCTTATGAAGGTGATAATTATAAAGAATTAAGAGATAAAGCACCACTTCATGAAGTTGTTCTTAATATGGTTATCAAGCATCTGCCTAATCCAAAAGAAGCTCAGCCAATAAGAATTCCAGTAATATGGCATGGTGATTTGGAAGGTGCTGATGGAAAGGCATTGGTTGGTTGTGATCCAGACGGGCCTTTATTTTTCGTTATTACTAAGATTGTTATTGATCCGCAAGCTGGAGAGATTTCTGCCGGAAGATTGTTTTCAGGAACAATGAAAAAAGGAACAGAGATATATCTTAACAGGGCTAAGAAGCCAGGAAGAGTCCAGCAAGTTTTTATTTACAACGGAGCTAAAAGAGAGATAGTAGATAATGTTCCTGCTGGAAACTTTATTGGAATAGCTGGTGTTAAATCGCATGCTGGAGAGACAATCTCTGACACAGAAACAGAACCATTTGAACAGATAAAACATATTTTTGATCCTGTTGTTACAAAAGCTATAGAAGCTAAAAGGCCAAGTGATCTGCCAAAGTTGATTGAAGTTCTAAGACAGGTTGGAAAAGAAGATCCAACTGTTCAGATTGAAATCAATGAAGAAACTGGAGAGCATTTAATGCACGGGATGGGAGAGTTGCATTTAGAAGTTATTGAAAACAGGATTAAGTCTGAGAAAGGTGTTGACGTTTCAACTTCTTCACCAATAGTTGTTTACAGAGAGACTATCAACAAACCAGGACAGGAGATAATGGGGAAAAGTCCAAATAAACACAATCATTTATTCTTTAAAGTTGAACCAATAGAGAATGAAGTGTATAAGGCTATAAAAGATGGAAAAATTCCAGAAATGAGAATCAAGAAAAAGGATGCAAAGGTTAGAGAAGTGTTATTAGAGTGCGGTTATGATGCAAAAACAGCAGACAAAGTAAAAGAAATATTCAATGGAAATATATTAGTTGATATGACAAGAGGTATTGTTCATATTGGAGAAATAATAGAAATGGTAATGGATATGTTTGAAGATGTTATGAAGCAAGGGCCATTAGCTAAAGAGCCATGTGCAAAAGTTAAAGTTATGCTGATGGATTGTAAATTACATGAAGATGCAATTCACAGAGGTCCTGCTCAATTGTATCCTGCAGTAAGAGAAGGTATAAGAGGAAGTATGATGACTGCTGCTCCTTCAATGCTAGAACCTTTACAAGTCCAAAGAATTGAAGCTCCTGCTGATTATATGGGAGATTTATCAAAATTAGTTGCTAATAAAAGAGGACAGTTATTGGATATGAACCAGGAAGGCGCTTTGGTTGTTATTAAAGCAAAGATTCCAGTTGGAGAGATGTTTGGATGGAGCAATGATTTAAGATCAACAACAGGTGGTAGAGGAAATTCATCTTTAGTTGACCAGACATTTGAGAGACTACCTGGAGAATTGCAGATAAAGATAATCAAACTGATCAAAGACAGGAAAGGATTGACAGATTCTCAGTTAGGTGTTTAGATTTTTTTGTTTCTTTTTTATTTTTCTTTTCTTTCTCTGAATTTAATATAATAAATCAATAAAATTAATTAAAAAATAATTTAATTTCTTTCAATATAGAAAATAATTAATATCCCTATATAAAAAACAATGATTTACCACCTTTAAACCACAAACTTTATAAACCACTCCTTATTTCCTTACGACATCTATTTTAATACAAAATATGTGGAGGAATGTATAAAATGGCTAATAAAAAAATACATATAAATTTAGTCTTTATAGGACATGTTGATCATGGTAAATCTACAAGTGTAGGTAGGTTGCTATATGACACAAAAAATATTGATGAAAATGCCATGAGAAAGTTAAAGGAAAAAGCAAAAGAGCTAGGTAAAGCTGGCTTTGAATTTGCATTTGTCATGGACAACTTAAAGGAAGAAAGAGAAAGAGGAGTTACAATTGACTTGGCTCACAAGAAGTTTGAAACACCAAAATACTATTTTACAATTATTGATGCACCAGGCCACAAAGATTTTATTAAAAACATGATTACAGGCGCAGCACAAGCTGATGCTGGTGTTGTAGTTGTAGCAGCAAATGACGGAATTATGGCTCAGACAAAAGAGCATGTTTTCTTGGCAAGAACATTAGGTGTTAATCAACTGATAATTGCGATTAACAAGATGGATATGAAAGATTACGATGAAAAAGTATTTAACAAGATAAAAGCAGGTATGGAAGCATTATTGAAGACTGTTGGCTATGATCCAAGCAAGATTCCTTTTATTCCAATGGCTTCTTTAGTTGGAGAAAATATTGTAGAGAAATCTGACAAATTACCATGGTATAAGGGAGAAACACTATTAAAAACATTAGACACATTGATACCACCAGAAAAACCAACACACCTACCATTAAGATTACCTATCCAGGATGTTTATAACATCACAGGAATTGGTGTTGTACCAGTTGGAAGAGTTGAAACTGGGGTCATGAAAGTTGGAGACAAGATCATAGCAGTTCCAGGAAGAGAAGGAAAAGGTGTTGCAGGAGAAGTCAAGACAATAGAGATGCACCATGAACAACTGCAATCAGCAGAACCTGGAGATAATATCGGATTCAACGTAAGAGGTTTTGGAAAGAAAGACATTGCAAGAGGAGATGTAATAGGACATTCTGATAATATACCTACTGTTGCTTCAGAATTCACAGCGCAGATTGTTGTTCTAAACCATCCAACTGTTGTAACTATTGGCTATACGCCAGTATTCCATATACACACAGCACAGGTTGCTTGTCAGATTACTGAAATCACAAAGAAATTAAACCCAGCAACTGGTGAGACTATAGCAGAGAAACCAGATTTCATAAAGAACGGAGATGCTGCAATAGTTAAGATAAAACCAATCACACCCTTAGTAATTGAAACTCAGAAAGAGATTCCACAAATGTCAAGATTTGCAGTAAGAGATTCTGGGTCTACAGTTGCAGCTGGTATGTGTATTGATTTAGTCAAGAAAGAATTAGTTAAAAAGTAATTTTTTTTTTTTTTTTTATTATTTTAATTTAGATTAAAACCCTTAACTGGGGTCATGGTGAACCCAGTTTATCATGTAGTAAACTCCTGTTGGAGAGATTATAATAAAATGCCCAAAGCAAGAATTAAACTAGCAAGTACAGAAATAAACAAGATAAATGATGTATGTAATTATATTAAAGATATAGCTGAAAAAACAGGGGTTGAATTAAGAGGTCCTATTCCTTTACCTACTAAGAAATTAAAGATTACTACAAGAAAATCTCCTTCTGGTGAAGGCAAAGCATCATGGGAAAGATATGAGATGAGAATACATAAAAGATTGATAGATTTAGGAGTAGATGAAAGAGCTTTAAGGCTTGTTATGAGAGTTCCAATCCCTGAAGGACTCAACATCGAAATAGAAATGATAGAATAATTCTTGAGTTATTTATGATAGAGTCCTGAATGACCAGGAAATCTCTGATTTCCTCTGCCTGAAGGTCTTAATATTGAGATGATTGAGTAAGTGTCAAAAACCACCCACGAGAAAACTGTAGGTTTTCTGTGTCCTGAAAATCTATTGATTTTCATGACATCACAGATGGGTTACACACTGGAAAATGCTTTGCATTTTCGGTGTCCCGAAAATCTTAGATTTTCGAGGATGTTGCTACATGCACAATGATATTAAGTGGTTTTTGAGCATGAACTGAAAAATTCACAAAGTGAATTTTTGGTTTGTTAAAAATCCCAAATGGATTTTGAACACTCGGAAATATAGCACCATGGGTTTCAGATAATGGATTTCATCCACTGGTTAGAAATCAGTGGTATATTTCCAACATATTAAATAATAGTTTTTATTTCTTTAGTTTATATGAAGATAGAACTAGATTTAAAGAGTAATATTGAACAGAATGCTGGTATTTACTTTGATAAAGCTAAGAAGTTTAAGAAGAAGTTAGAAGGCGCTTTAGCTGCTTTGGAAGAAAGCAGGAAGAAATTAAGGAAAATAGAGAAAGAGAAGAAAACTGATGAAATAAAGGTTGAGAAAAAGGATGTAAAGAAAGAATGGTATGATAAGTTCAGATGGTTTATTTCTTCAGAGGGTTTTTTGGTTATTGGCGGGAGAGATGCTACAACTAATGAGATTTTGATTAAGAAGCACACTGAGAAGAATGATTTAGTATTTCATACTGATATGACTGGAAGTCCTTTTTTTTTGATTAAAACTGAGGGTAAGAAGGTAAAATCAAGTATTAAAGAAGCTGCTGATGCAACTGTAACTTTTTCCAGAGCATGGAGATTAGGGTTAACATCAACTCCTACGTTTATGGCAAGTCCTGATCAACTAACAAAAGAAGCTCCTTCAGGAGAGTATGTTCCTAAGGGTGGTTTTATAACAAAAGGAAAATTAGAATATATTGAGAATAAGATTAATTTAGCTGTTGGTTTTAAAGATGGGAAGATAATGGCAGGTCCTGTTTCGGCAATAAAGAAAAATTGTGAAAAATTTGTTGAAGTAATGCAAGGCAGGGAGAAGACCAGCAAAGTAGCTAAGTATATCCGGCACAAGATAGGTGGAGATTTAGATGAGATTGTTAGAGCTTTGCCTGCTGGTGGCTGTGAGATTAAGAAATAAAAATTAACTAGAACTCCAGAACAAGTGTTTATTCTTTATTCTTTCATCTGTAGATTCAGGATAGTAAATCCAGCCTATTTTTCCTTCTGCATCAATTGATATCTTATGAGAATATAATAGATAGTCCATTATTACACAAAATGTCTGGTACATCATTTTTTTTGGTAGTTTTTCCCAGGTTTTTTTTTTTTTAAAATCTCCATCATGTTCTTTAATAAATCTCTCTACCATCAGAACTGTATCTAACCTGGGTGATCTTAATACACTTTTTTGTTTTTTTTTTATTAATATAGGCATTATATCAATTGATATAACTAACTATTATATAAACTTTTTGATTTTATCCATATCATTTCCTGAAAACTAAAGATTTAAATAATAAATATAGAAAATAAAAGTAAAACAATGAAATTGCCATCTAAAATACAATTCGCAGACGATAAAATAAAGAAAGCATTTGAGGATTTAAAACCTACAGACAGCATACTATATGATAATTTAGTTAAAGCTTTTAAGAATATAGAAGAAAATGCTTTTTGTGGAATTCAAATTCCAAAAAGACTTATTCCTAAAGAATACAAACAGAAGTATAATGTTAAAAATCTTTGGAAATATAATTTACCAGAAGCATGGAGGTTAATCTATTCTATTGAAAGTGGTAGAGTTTTAGTGATTTCTATAATTTTAGAATGGTTAGATCATAAAGAATATGAACGAAGATTTAAATATTAGCTAAAATGATTTCTACTAAAGAAATGAGGGAATTAGAAGATAATTGTGGAATCTCTAAATTAGAATTAATGGAAAATGCTGGAAAAGGAATTTTTGAAGTTCTTAATGAAAGATTTGATTTAGATGGTAAAAAAATTCTGATAATATGTTATCATGGCAATAATGGCGGTGATGGGTTTGTTGCTGCAAGATATTTAATTAAGAAATGTGATGTAGATATTCTGTTTATAGGTGATGAAAGCAAATTTAAGAAAGAAGCAGAAATCAGTTATAAGAAAATCATCAATAAAGTAAATAAAATTGAGAAAAAATATGATATTATGATAGATGCTTTATTAGGAACAGGAGTTAAAGGAGATATTAAAGAACCGATTGCTTCTGTTATAGATGAATTTAATAACTCTAAATCATATAAAGTTAGTGTTGATGTTCCAACTGGAGTAAATCCTGATACTGGGGGAAAATCAAATAAGTTTATTGAAGCTGATTTGATAATAACATTTCATGATATAAAGAAAGGTTTAATAAACTATAAAGATAAGACAGTTGTTGTTGATATTGGGATTCTAAAATAGAAAAATTTATATAGTATACTTTTATGTATACTAATATAGTGATAGTAGAATGAAAAAAAGATGTCAGATATTTGGACAACCTGTACTTTATGTACTTCTACTTATAATATTTACTTTTATTCTTTTAAGTGGCTATAGTTTTATAAAAGATATCGGAGAAAAAGGAGAAAAAACAAAAGTTATTTTATTTAAATCAGACTTAGAAAATGATGTTAATTCTGTAGATTACGGAAGTGTAAAAGTTGAAACATATGGGATTCCTGTAGATGTAGATAAAATTTGTTTTAGTGATCCTAAAGACACCAATCCTTTACTGTGTAAAGGTTGCCCAAAAATAGATGAGGACCCCATAGTTATAAACACAATAAGAGATAATGTCAAAGAGAACCTGTTCTTGATTAGTGGGGGTTTGCCTGAAGGTATGGAAATTGAAGAAATAACTATAGGTTGTTGTGAATTCATGTGTTTTGATGTTAATAAAGGCCAGGTAAAATTAAGATTAGAAGGCCAAGGTAACGAGGTGTTAATAAAAAATGTATAAAAACAAAAAATTAATCATAATAATTTTATTAACAATTTGTATTTTTTCTGTTAAAGGAAACGATATTAATAGTGTTAAGTATGCTGTATTAAATGAATATCATCCGGCCAATGTTGCTTATACTCTTGACTTGTATGTTGGAGTTTTTTCAACCGATGGTGGAGACAAGATTGCAAGGTCTTTACTAGATTTTGATGTTAGTGCTTATGAAAACAAAAAGATTGGTAGCGCAATATTAACCCTGAATGCAGAAATAGGAGACCAAGGAACTAATACTTATCCACAAATATTAGAAATCTATAAAGTTTTAGAAGAATGGGATGATGTAACATGGAACACACAACCACAATATGATACTACATTACAAGCTACTGTTGAAGTTACTGACTCTGGAGATTATAATTTAGATATTACAGACCTAGTCCAAAGTTGGGTTATTGATCTTAACTCTAATTTTGGAATTTTATTAAAAGCGCAGGATGAAACTACATTAAATTTTAAAAAATTTGGTTTACCAGTTGTACTTTCAATAACAGAAGAAGGTGATCTTACAGAATGTGTACTTAATGGAGGAGAATGTAAGACAAGCTGCGAAGAAGGAGAAGAAGAAAAAAGTTATTCTTGTGATACTGGTAAATGCTGTTTTATAATAGGTAAGCCAGATTTAATTATCAGCGATGCTACCTTTAATGATGTAGGAGATAATTATTATGATTTGTTTGCTGTAATTAAAAACATAGGACTGGGTTTTTCAGATGGATACAGTTTTAAAGCACATATTAATGATGATCCAATTGAGTTTATCTCAGGCACTACTAATGAACAATTATCTCCTGAAGAGCAAAAACAAATTGTATTAGGAACGAGACAACTTACTACCTATGATGTTATAACAGTTATAGTAGACCCTGACAATGAAATAGAGGAAGAGAATGAAGATAATAATGAATTAAAAGCTAAATTTTCAAGATGCCCTGATGGCAGCGTTACAGCATGTACTAGCCCAGCTGATACGGATGAGTGGGATTGTGGAGACTGCGTAGTAGAAATAGGATGTACAACCCCAACAGATGATATGATAATCACTGAAGACACTACTTTCTGCCCAGGAACTTATAATTTACCTAATGGAATAACAATAGGAGCTGATAATGTTGTGTTGGATTGTGATAGGGCGGTTTTAGATGGAGATGTCAATACAGAAAATTATGGAATCTTACTTGATGAAATCAATAATGTTGAAATAAAAAATTGTGAAATCCGAGAATATAAATATGGTATCTTTATGCATTCTTCCTCTAATATACACCTACTTGATAACAATTTCTTTGGAACTTCTGTACACGGAATCTATATGGAGCGTAATAGCCACAATAATCTTATCTATAATAACAATATCCATAATTATGCAGGTGTGGCTATTTTTCTCCGCCATTCACCCTATAATAATATTTCTAATAATTTCATTGAAAATAGTTCTTTTGGGGGGTATTATGCTGGTATAGCTATTAGTTTAGATTTCTCAGGTCATAATATAATTGAGTCCAATATTATTCGGAACCATTCTAATGGGATATTCCTCTTGTATTCTTCTAACAATACAATTCTCTACAATACAATTGAGAATAACCGTAATGTTGGAGTATATTTTCAGTCATCCTCTGAAAATTTTATGTTAGATAATGAAGTTAATTTTAACATAGTTGGTTCTTTGTTGGGATCAACAGGAACACCCTCTTTTTCAAATACAATCTCAAATAATATATTTAAGGATAATAAAAACCATGCAATAATTGTTAATAGTTACTCTCATGAGGAAGACGGATCAGTAGAAATAGAAGCCTATAACAATAGCATCTGGAATAATGATATCTATACTTCCGGTATTGATGATGATAATCCCTCACAAAATATTTACTGTGTAGATGGAATTGGAAATAATTACTATAATGGTGCAGACGGACCAAAATGTCCTGAAACATTATGCACAGATTCTGATGGTGGAAAGAATTATTATGTGAGGGGTGTTATCGCTTATGAAGGAAGACGTAGTGCTGCAATAGATTCTTGTAGTAATGCAAATACTTTAAGTGAAGGTTATTGTGAAAATAATGAAGTGAAATGGGAAACCCATGTTTGTCCAAACGGCTGTAAAGACGGTGCTTGCACTGCACCAGAATGTGAGGCAATAGGTAGTTTAAATGAAGGAGAATCATCAACATATACTGTTGGAGCATGGGACTATTATGTTGAAGCTACAAATATTGCAGAAGCGGTTATACTCACTGTAAATGGAGAGATCACAGATTCACTAGATGAGGAGGGTTCTTATATTTTAGCAAATGGGAAAATAATTAAAGTACTTAAAATTTTTAGTGATTCAGTTACTTTTTGTTTTTTAAAAGGATGTATAGATTCTGACGGTTGGAAGAATTATTATGAGAAAGGAACAGTACATGGTTTGGAAGCCCCAGGAGTATGGAGTGAGTGGACTGATTATTGTGGATTAGCTGGAGATGAAGAAGGAATGGTCGTGGAATATGTGTGTATGCCTGATAATTATGGAGAAAAAGTTCTTTATAATTGCCCAAATGGCTGCGAAGATGGTGCTTGTATTCAAGATAATCAAGTAAGATTCGATCTAGCTGTAATGAGCAAGTGTCCTTATGGAACAAAAGTTGAAAATACTATGAATAATCTAATTGATCAATTTAGATCATATCTTGATTTTAATCTAGATCTTCTATCTTATATCAGAAACGGAGAAATTTATAGTCTTCATGGAGAATCAGAAACAGAAGGTAATAAAATCCAAATTTGTGCAAAGAAGTATGAACCTTCTGGATATATGGACATGATTGTCTGTATGAACCAGGATTTAAGGAACATCCCTGATGATTGGGAATCTTGCGCAGATGAATATGGCCTAGATGTTAATGCTATTAAAGCTTGTGCTTATGGAGATGAAGGCGAAGAACTTCTTTGGGATAGTGCAGAAAGATTAGCTGCACAAGGAATTTCTGGAAGTCCTACCATGCATATTAACGGAGTTCAATATGACGGACTTAGAGATGAAGATAGTCTAAAGAAAGCTATCTGTGATGCTTTTGGAACTAACAAACCATCTATTTGTGATGGTTTAACTGTAGATTGCACAGACTCTGATGGTGGAAAGAATTATTATGTGAAAGGTATTTTGCAAGGCACGTTAAGTGGTGGAGCATCAACTACTGTTGAAGATTATTGTAATGATGGGGTTGATCTTGGTAAAAAGTTAGCAACTGGTTCACACGTTTCTGAATATTATTGTCATGGTGGTAGTATCCATTTTGGAAGAGAAATCACACTTTGTCCACAAGGTTGCAAAGATGGAGCTTGTATTTCTCCAACAGTTAATGTACCTATTTATGAAATTGGTACTTATTGGAAATCTGAAATACACCACCAATACTACTACACATCTACACAACCCTATAATCCTGATGAAGAAGCTACTTATCAAAAACCAGAACCCGAAAGACGTGAATATGTAAACAGACATGAGATATATATAGAAAGCAAAACTAATTATGAAGGTCAAAAAGTTTATGAAATTATTTATACAGATGAGGATTATTCTTCTAGAGAAAGAGTAAAATTTTATGTAACAAAAGACCATTTAAGGATTTTGGATGTTATAACAGAAGAGGGAACAGTTGATTGGAGTATTGATTTATTGAATTTTCCGTTATATGTTGGTAAAAAATGGAGTTCAACATGGAAGTTTCAAGAATTTCCTGATCAGTCTGTAGAAGAATATGATGTTTCTTTTGAAGTAGTTGGTGTTGAGGAATATGATTATATAATTAATGAAGATTTGCCTGTTGAGAAACAAGTATTTAAAATAAAAGCAACAAATGATATGTTTAGAGAACCTAAGTATTATCATTATGTTCCTGCTTATGGGGATTTCCCTGGAAGCAGCATACTAGATGTTTATGTAGAGTTTGAGTCTGGTTATAGTAGAACAGTTGAACCAAAATTAAGAGAATATGGTATCAAAAAGTTATGCTCATTTTGTGGTGCGGGACTATTTAACATATGTGACGAAAAAGAATGTAATTCTTTAGACAATTGCTTATACAAAGGAAAGTGTATTGATGTGCCTTATAACCTTAGAGAAGAATTAAGATTTAAGATAGAACAAGTATTAAATGAAGAACCATTATTCGATTATTTAGGTCAAGGTTCAAAGATAAGGTTATTAGTTAAGATTAATGATAAAACAACCTATGCATACAATATTGAGAAATATGATCTAAGTTATGAGGAAGTGGTAGAAGAAATGGAGGTAGAAGTAATAGAAGAAGGAGAAGCAATAGAATTAGAAGAAACAAATGAATCATTATTTGAGAAGATGGGTATTTTAGAAGAAGTTGAAGAGGAAGAAGTTCCAGCTATTGAACCTGTTTATCCAAGAAAAATTCGTGTCTCAAATTATTATAGGGATCCTTGGAGTTCATTAGATACTGAAGACGTTGTAATAAGTTATTTACATTACACTTCCTTGATTGAAATGCTTAAAAATCCTTCTTGTAAAATATTTAAAAATGGAGCTAATGGCAAAGATTTCTTTTTACTACCTTCAAAGTTTGTCAAAGAAGGATTTAATATACAATGCGATAAAGAGTTCACAGAAAAATACTGCAATTTCGTAAGTAGTTGTTCAAGTAAAGGGGATATTCAAGAGGTGGGCTGTTGTTTATATGCTAGATTAACTTGCTATGACGTCTATACAAAAGTTGATTTTGGTGTATGTAATAAGAACCCATTTGAATGTAAAGAGGGTTATACTAATACAAAATGTGAAGATAGAAAAGTATTTGGTGTAAATGTACAAAGGAACTATTGTGAAAGCATATATGAAACAGAATGTTCAGAAAATTATGAATGTAAAAAACCATATAAAATAATAGCAGTTGAAAGTTGTGATGAAGAAATAGAATGCACAGATTCTGATGTAACTGAAGAATATCCAGATGGAAAAAATTATTATGTGAAAGGAACATCATCAGATTACGGCACTCCTACACCAATAGAAGATATGTGTATAAATAATAATGAATTATTGGAATATTCATGTACAGGGAATGATACAGAAGGAATAATTGTACTAGAAAAAGAAACATATTACTGCCCAAATGGCTGTGAAGATGGTGCCTGTGTATCTATATTAAATCTTATAGCTTATTATCCATTTGAATCTAATCTAAATGATCATTCTGGTAATAATCATCATGCAAATATGAAAAATCCTGAATTTGTATCATCTAAATTGGGTAATGGATTAAGACTTGATGGAAATTCAGCTTCATCACATGATTGGTTTTCTTTAAATCACTATCCTGAAGGAACTGTAACAGCTTGGTTTTATCCAGAAAAAGACCCAGATCCAACAATAAGCGGCTATATTGTTACGATAAGAGATGGTACAAGGGATCCTGACAATACGAGAATTTATTTGAAGCATAGAGGAAGCAGAATGGTTTGGACTGTTGGTGATACAGCAATTGGATTAGATAATTCAATTCAATTAGGAAGATGGTATCATGCTGCTTTGACATGGGATGGAGAAAGATTTAATGCATATCTTGATGGAAATAAAATAGAGGAAAAAGAATATTCAGAAAGTGAAGGGTCTGGTGATGAATATTTTTGGATAGGCAGCTACAAAAGCGGGGAGTATTTCAGAGGTATTGTAGATGATGTTAGAGTTTATGATAAGGCTTTGAGTGATGAAGAGGTTATGGATTTATATGGGGGCTAGGGTCTTATTGGATAAAACAAAAAAGAAAACTTAAAGATATGGTACATTATGATAAATTCTAAAAAAAAATATAAAACATAAATTTTTCTTGGCATATTTCTTATTTTTATAGGAATGTTTACTGGAATAGTAAAAATAAAAAACAATTGTTTTTATATAAAAACAAAAGATTTATATAATTAAAAAATAAAAACAATTGTATGGAAGATTTAAAGTTATTAAAAGTATTGTATTTCTTTTTTAGAGATCCTTATAAAGAAGTATATCTAAGGGAACTAGCAAAAAATACTAAATTAAGCCCATATGCAGTCAAAAAATATTGTGATTTATTAATTAAAAAAGATTTACTTATAGATGAAAAAAAAGCTAATTTAAGATATTTTAGAGCAAATATTAATAACTTATTTTTTAAACATCTTAAGATTGCATTTAATATAAATCTTATCCTTAAATCTGGTTTAATAGATTTTTTAAAAGATAATTTAGTAAATGTTTCTTCAATAGTTTTGTTTGGTTCTATGGCAAAAGGGGATGATGACAAAAAAAGTGATGTTGATATTCTCGTGATAGGAAAAGAAAAACACCTTAATTTAAATAAGATAGAAGAAATCATTGGAAAAGAAATTACACTCCACATATCTAGTTGGAGTAAATGGAATAAAAAAGCAAAAGTAGACAAAGCTTTTTATTTTGAAATTATTAGTCATGGGATTGTTTTATATGGGGGAGTTCCTATAGTAAAATGGAAATAAGAAATATAGAAGATTGTTTTAAGTTTAGGTTGTTAAGAAAGATTAAACCTGATAAAGAAAAAACAAAAAGGTCTTTAGAGATAGCTAAACAAAGATTAAAAAATGTAGGACAAGCAATAAGATTAAAAATTTTTGAATATGCAATTTTGGAGTCATATATGGCAATGTTTCATGCTTCTCGTGCATTACTTTATAAAGATGGAATTCAGGAAAAAAGCCATTATGCAATTTTTATTTATTTAAGAGAAAAATATAGTGACAAAATACCTTCGCATATCATAAATTTTTTAAATATACATAGAACAGAAAGACATGAAGCTATGTATGGTTTAGAATACAAGCCAGAAAAAGAAGATGCTTTAACTGCATTAGAAGATGCAAAAATTTTTGTTAAAGAGATAGAAAAAAATTTGTAATAATAATAAAAAAATGCAATACATAATAAAAAAAAACATTAAATTACCAAAAAGAGCAAAAAAATCTCATAAAGGAGATAATGGAAGAGCTTTGGTTATAGGTGGAAATGAAGATTATGTTGGAGCAGTAGTATTGGCTGGGTTAGCTGCTTTAAGATCTGGTTGTGATTTAGTTTCTATAGTTGCTCCAGAAAAAGTTGCATGGGCTGTTAATTGTTTGAGTTCTGATTTGATAACTAAGAAATTAAAAGGTAATTTCCTTAAATTAAGCCATGCTGCTGAGATTAGTAAGATGTTGAATAGTTTTGATTGTTTTTTAATTGGAAATGGTGTTGGAATTAAGAAAGAGACAAAAAGTTTTGTGAAAAAAATAAGTAAAACTAATAAAAATGAAGTTATAGATGCAGACGGAGTTAAAGCTGTAAATGTTGATGATTTACAGAATTCAATAATAACCCCTCACATTAAAGAGTTGGAATTATTTTTGAAAAATTCAAATAAGCACTATTTAATAAAAAAAATAAAAAAAGAGAAAACATTGCAGAAAAAAGTATCTTTAATTAAAGATGATTTAAAAGAATTCTTAGCAAAAAACAATATAATTCTATTAAAAGGTTCTATAGATGTCATAATTTCAAAAAATAAAACTTATTACAACAAAACAGGCAATCCTGGTATGACAAAGGCTGGAACAGGAGATGTTTTAGCTGGATTGTGCTTAGGGTTTGTAGCTCAAGGTTTAAGTTTAGAGCAAAGTGCTGTTAATGCTGCTTATTTCTCTGGATTAATTGGAGATATTTTGTTGAAAAGAAAGAAAGGCTACTTTTATTTAGCTAGTGATATGGTTGATGAGATTAAGAGAGTTTTGAAGTAAACTAGATTCTTGTTCTAAAACCACAATATTTATATACTATTAAATATAATATTATATAAAATAATATAAATAATAATAAAAATACTATTAAAAATAATAGTACAATGGTTAAAATACAAAAATTACAATCAGGACAGTTGGTAATTACTATTCCTAAAAGGCTTGCTGAGTATGAAGGTTTAGATAAAGGTACTGAAATTGAATTTAAAAAACACAAAAATGGATTTATTTTGGAGATAAATAAAAGATGAAAAATAGAATCATAGTCAAAAGTGAAGTTGAATTTGATAAATGGTTTAAAAATAATTTTAAAAAATTAGGATATAATAATATTATAAAGAAGAATAAAAACAAATTTCCAGATTATATCATGCAAAAAGGTAACAAAGAATTAAGAGTTGAATTGGAATTACGTTTGTCTAATTTCATGCTTCATAAACATTCAATTAAAGGAGTAGATGAAGTTCTTTGTATTAATAAAGATTCAAAACTACCTGTAAAAACAATAGAAATAAAAGAATTGACTTATGAGCCTGATAAAGTTAAACGAGTAAGTATAATCTTAGATGATTATCAGCTTGAATTATTAAAAAGTCTAAAAGGTTTTGGAAAAAAAGAAGCTGAGAAAGTAAAAAACATCCTTCTTGCATATCTTTCAGAAAAAGGTTATTTGGAGGACTTCCAAAGTGATAGATAATTTATTCATAAGCATTGGGATCATTATTGTAGTGGCAACTTTTTTTGCTTATATTGCTAAATTGCTTAAGCAGCCATTAATACTTGCATATATTGTAACAGGATTAGTGATAGGTCCTGCTTTAGGTTGGATCACAAACTCTGCAACAATTGCAACATTATCTGAGATTGGAATTGCTTTCTTATTATTTATTGTGGGCTTAGAAATAGATTTTAAAAAATTAAAGAATGTTGCAGTAATATCTTCATTAGGGGGGATAATACAGATATTACTATTATTTACAGTAGGGTATATAATCTCTATGTTCTTTGGTTTTAGGAATATAAATGCAATATACATTGCATTAATTTTAGCTTTTAGTTCTACTATGGTTGTTGTAAAGCTGTTGTCAGATAAAAAACAGATAGATACACTGCATGGAAGGATTATAATTGGTTTTCTGCTTATGCAGGACTTTTTTGCTATATTAGCTTTGTCTATACTTTCTACAAGCACATTATCATTTTATCCAATAGCAATGTCTTTGCTTAAATTCATGATATTTTTATTGCTTTCTTTTATAATCGGAAAATTCTTAATAGGGCATGCAATGAAGTTTGCTGCAAAAAGTCAAGAGCTTTTCTTTTTAGTTTCAGTAGCACTGTTATTTTTATTTGCTTTATTTGCACAATATCTGGGGTTATCCATAATAATTGGATCTTTTATAGCGGGTGTTGTTCTAGGTAATTTGCCTTACCAAATAGAGATTGTAGGAAAGGTCAGGTCATTAAAAGATTTTTTTTCAACAATATTTTTTGTTTCTTTAGGGCTTGAACTCTCATTGTCATCAATAACCAGCATTATTAAGCCCCTAATCATATTGATAATTTTTGTAATTATAGGTAAACCCTTACTGACAATGTTCTTATGCGCTTTTTTTGGATATAGGAAAAGACCAAGTTTTTTAACTGCTATTTCATTAGCGCAAATAAGTGAATTTTCTTTAATAATTGTAACCCAGGGATTATTATTAGGGCATATCAGTCAAGATGTTTTTTCTATGACAGTAATATTGGCTATTGTAACTATGACTATAACATCTTATACAATAAGTTTTGATAATAAGCTATATAATTTCTTTTCAAAATATTTAAACATATTTGATAAGATTGGAAAAAAAAGCAGTCAATTAGAGTATATGCCAAAAAGAAAAAACATAGATGTTATACTATGCGGGTTTAACAGGATAGGCTATAGTGTGTACAGGGTTATAAGAAAATTAAGGAAAAAATTATTGGTTATAGACTATAATCCTGAGGTTGTGAGAGAATTGGTAGGAAAAAAAATACCTTGCATTTATGGAGATATTGGTGATCCTGAGATTATTGAAACAGTTGATCTTAAGGAGATCAAGATGCTGATAAGCACTGTGCCGAATAAATTTGATAATCTTCTGCTGATTAAGAAAACTAAAGAAGTGAATAAGAGAGCCATAATATTTGTTACAGCTTCACAAGTTGATGAAGCTTTAGGGCTTTATGATGCTGGAGCAGATTATGTTATATTGCCTCACTTTTTAGGAGGAGAGCATGCTTCTGTTTTAATAGAGGAATTTGGATTGGATATTAATAAGATATTTGAAACAAAATTAAGGCATATAAAGGAATTAAAGCATAGAAAAACACTTGGACATGAGCATCCAAGTCACCATTAAGATGGATAAAAAAGAAATGAGAAAAAAAGGTAAATTATTAGAACCAATAATCAGGATAGGTAAAAACGGAATAAATGACAATGTTTTAGAAGAAATTAGGAAACACTTAAAAAAAAAAAAAATTATTAAAATAAAGTTTTTGAAAAGCTTTATTAAGGGCAAGGATAGAAAAAAAATAAATAATGAAATTGCTGATAAAACAGACTCAGTTTTAGTTGATCAGATTGGGTTTGTAGCTGTATTATACAAAAAATGAAAATAGTAAATATTTTCAATGCACTGGAAAATCAAAGATTTTCGGTGTCCTGGGAATTTTTGATTCCCATGATAAAAATTTTCGGAGGAAAATTTTAACCAATGAAAAAACTAACAAAAGAAGAATATTTCAAGAAATATGGGGATGAAGAGATAGAACAAAGTAAAAATCAGTATATTAAAACAAATTATCCAACCCCTGTACATAGATATAGGCTAGTACATGAGACATTCCAGCAGAGTATAGAGGAAAATTATTACTGGATATTGAATTTTATGAGGTATGAACAGGGTTATGCACATGTTGAAAAACTAATAGATGTTTTTGCTGCTTCTGAGCATAGTGCTTTTTTTGGTGTTGCGCAGCAAAGGCTTGGTTTGCAGCAGGATAAGGTTAGTCAATTCTTAGCAACAATAGGAAAGATGGTTAAGGAATTATTCCAATTAGTTAGGGAAATCAGAGTATTGGATGAAAGATTAAGTTATTATTATGACAGCTTCACTAGGAGCAAAAGCAATGAAAGCGCTGAGATAACATTAAAAGGAACGTATATTGATATGGTTGAAGGCGGAGCTAAAAATCCTGCATCTGTTTATGGAATGAGCAGAGAGTTGCAATTTACTACTTTGCCTGATTTATTCTTTAGCACGCATCCAAAAACTGCTGTTGAAGTTGATGAAATTGTAGATAGATTAGAGTTTAACAGGAAAGTAAGAGAAGTCTTAAAGAGGAAATTAAGAGGATTTTTGGAGTGGAAAGAGCATACATTCAAGGAGCTAAAAAACAGAAGAATTTTTACTTTAAAATATTTAAGGCAGCACTATGATATAATAAAGCTGTATATGACATGGGTAAGGCCTTATCTAAGAAATATAAGAAGGTTGCAGAATGAGTCAATGGAGGCTGGTAAATCTACAACACCAGACCTAATATCTGCTTTTGAAGGAAGTTTGATTGAAATAGAGGTTTTGGGAAAACATTTGCCTGAAAATAATAAGAAGTATTATGCCTGCCAGTTAATAAACTTTAATTACAGGACAAGGCCAAGTATGAATTATCAACAGGAAGGGTTCCAGAGGGGTCCTTTGCATGTTGGTGAAAATAAGATAATATTCAGAGGTTATGTATGGAATGAGCAGGATATTGAAAACTATAAAAAGATGAGGGATGAGGAAGACTTTGAGTTAATTGGAGTGATAGATGGTTCTGTTAAAGCTGCAATGGAGGCTTTAGGAACAGAATTAGAGAGATATTTGACAGAAGCTGGAGAGAGTAATGTGGAATTTAAAAAGGAAGCGGAAAATAAAATTCCAAAACAAACTATGGCTGGGCCTTTTGTTTCTGTTTTTAAAGGATTTGGAGAATTGTTTGGAAGTATGGGTCCAAGGAATATTGGAAAGAAAGGTATAAGAAAAAAAATGGAGAAAAAAATGACTGGTGTTGAGATTGATGAAGAGAAACACAGAGCAAATGATTTTGTTAAGAAAACAGTATACCATTCATACAGGAATTTTAAGAAAGCACACAGAATGTTGTCCTGGTAGTTCTTTTTAAAATAAAATAAAAAATGGATGAAGAAGAAAGAGAAGAAAAGATTAGAAAATTAAGGGAGATAAGCAAGAAAGACAGGAGTGAGATAGAGGAAGCTCAAAGTTTAGTAAAAGGGACAGAAGATCTAATAAAGGAAATACCTATAAAAGAAGAAGTTAAAGTTCCTGAACTAGAAGAGCATATTGCTCAGATAGTTCCACCACAACGGACGGATTACAGCAGAGAAGAAGAAGCTAGAGAAGAAAGAAAAGAAGTTCCACTAGAAGAGACAGTTGAACATGAGCAAGAGCAGAGAAAAACTGAGCAAGAGAAAGCAGAACAAGTTCAGTATAATTTATTTAGAGAGGAATTTGGTGGTAAGAAAACTGAAGATGTTTATAATGCTGTCAAGGATGTTTATGACAGAATGGCTGCAGGAGGTCATGGTCCAAATTCTGAAGAGATGGATAAGATCAATGCTGCAAGATATGTAGCACATAAAAGGGAAGAAGAAGTGGGTAGAGGAAATTATGGAAGAATAAGCGAAAATATTTCTGAAAAACTAGTTCTTACAGAAAAGATGGGTTCATGGATAAGCAGAATGTATAAGCACTAACTATTTGTTTTCATTTATCTCTATTTTACAAGAACAAGGTAATTTTTGATATGCCCTTATTAAAGCTTTTTTTGCTGTAGGAATGTGTGTTTTAGTCACTTTAACAGTCATTATTTTCTGGCCTTTTTTTATTCTGGCTGCAATTCCAACAGGTTTTCCAAAGCTATGACTCATACCTGTACTGAATCTGTCTGCTCCAGCTCCTGCAGCTACTGGATTTTCCCTTAGAATATGATGGGGATAAACTCTTATTTTAAAATAATATCCTCCTGGTCCAATTATTTTTTCTAATAATCTATTGCAGGTCTGCCTTGCGCTTTCCATAGCATTATCTCTAATTTGCACGTTGTCTTTTGAGACAAGGTCTACACTGTACTCGAACTTTTTCCTAGCATCTCCCATACTAAAATTCACAACCTTTGGATTAGGATCTGACTTAATGTATGATTTCTTCTTGAATTTAGAAATCCTGGTATAAGGTCTTTCTAATCTTCTCCATGTTACAAACTTCTTTAGTCGCGCCATATTAAATAACGAGGATTATAGTTTTGTTTTTAAATCTTGTGGTTTTTGTTAATAAGTAGCGTAATCTTTAAAAACCCACATTGATTATTGTTTGTTTATATTCGTAAAAGGGGTGAAATACTTAACCTCTATGATTTTTCTGGAGGGTTTAAGTGAGATACATAGATTAATATTTTAAAAAATAAAATAAAAAAAAAATGAACATAACAACCCCTGTTGGTTATAAAGTTGCTATTATAAGTAATCCTTGTTCAGGTAGATATAGTTTTAATGAAAGGCTACAAACTATAGAAAGAGTAATAGAATTTCTTGAAAAAGAAGAAGGGAGGCAAATTCAAGTAATAAATAAAGGAGACTCTAAACATGATCCTTATGGGGTTAATACAAAAAATCGTGAGGAATTTAAACAATATGCAACTGATTTGTCCAAGGAGGCAGATATCATGGTAGCCATAGGGGGCGATGGTACTGTATCTGATGTTATTAATTCAGTTGATGATTGTGCTATTGCTGTTATCCCAAAAGGATCTGGCAATGCAGTAAGAAGCATGCTTGGACTGCCAAAATCAGATAAAAGAGTATTAGAAAAAATAAAATATGGCAACTCACATTTATATGATATTTTAGGATGTAATGGTCAAAAGGCAATGTTTATGAGTGTTGGAATTGGAGCGCCAATTTTGGAAAGAGCCACTAAATATATAAAACAAGATGGCAGAAGACCTTTAGAATCTTACATTATGGCTTCAATAAAAGAGATAAAAGATTATAACTGGTTTAAAGGAGAAATAATTACAGATAAAGAAACAATTCCATTATCAAATGCTCTTCACATTGCAGCAACTTCCTGTAGCAAATATTATGGGCTTAGAATGAAAGTACACCCCAATGTAGATCCTGAAGATGGTTTGATGGATTTATGGATTATTGATAATAGTCTACCCTACATAAACATGGGGGGTTTTTTTTTTGGACTGTTTACTTCTTTTTTAGCTGGAAATAAAGTTGGAAGACATATAACATGTAAAGAGGCTGTCATTAAGGCTGCTAAAGACATGCCATTACAAATAGATGGGACTAATGAAGGCAGTGTAAAAGAAATTAAATTAAATGTTCTTCCAAAAGGTGTAAACTTTTGGTTTTAAGCCCTTACTTCACTATTATTGTATTCTTCAATTACTTCAGAACTGTTTAGAGGAACTGTTTCTTCTGAATACTCAGAAAGCTTTTTTTTTTCCTCACTTAATATTTCTTTAACAAGTTTCATATAATCTTTAGCGCCCCTTGAACTTGCTGCATAAGAAAATATAGATTTACCTGCTGCTGGCGCTTCTTTAAGTTTTGAATTGATCCTGATTGGTTCTGAAGTTAATTCATAAAACTGGCTGTTGATTTTATCCAGATAAGTTTTACATGTCTTGTTTCTTTTATCAAACAAAGTTGGAATAACTTTTGTAATTTTGATATTATGGTTAAAATTATCATTTATAGCTTTTACAACATTTGTCATCTTCATCAGAGCATCATATCCCAAATGGTCTGTGGATACAGGGATAAATGCTTCCTGCGCATACAATAAAGCGTTCTGATTCAATAATCCAAGAGATGGTGGACAGTCTATAAATACATAATCATATCCTTTAAGATTTTTTAATTTCTCTTTTAACACATACTCTTTATTAGGCTGTTTTGATAATAACACTTCTGTTTTTGTCAATGTTTCTTTGCTTGGTATTATATCAAGGTTCTTTCCAAGATGTTGTATACATTGTCTAATGTCTGCATTCTCAGTCATAATGTGGTATATGTCTTTTTCTCCTTCTACATTTAGACAAGTAGCAACATTTCCCTGAGCATCAAAGTCTACAATTAAAACTTTTTTATCATGCCTTGAAAGTCCTGCTGCAAGATTTATTGTTGTAGTTGTTTTTCCTACACCACCTTTCTGATTAATAACACAAATTTTTCTCAATATTCTCACCTCTAGGATAATTTTATTTTATAAAAATGTTAGTATAGATTTTTCTATACTAGTATATAAACTTTGTTGTTATAGAATATATAAGAAGAAAGATATAATCAAACACTCAACCTTAAAATATTAGAATAAGTCAATCTTTCTTTGCCATTCTTTGTGTATCTTCCAACTGCTCTTGGCATTACAAACTGTCCTAATATACTTAATCTGGACTTTGTCTTATAGCTTATAATGACTTCATCATTTGCATCCAAGCTTTCAATAACCCATTTCAGTAATGTACCTTTTTTTTCATGCTTTATTATCTTGCTGGGCTTTAAGATACCTACATCAAATTCTTCGATGATATTTGCAATTTTTGGAACACGGTCAACAATCCTTATATTTTCTACTGATTTATCAGTCCTGTTCTTTACATGCATCACAACTTTAAAATCACTTATCCCTCCTTCCCTCATTGAAATACTGCCGCTTGTCTTTGTTAATACTATAGGGCTTCTAAAATTATAATAAAAGAGTACTGCTAATATTATCAATATCAGTAAAGCAATCCACCCTATATAACTGTTAACAACCCTAAGTTCTTTTGTTTCACCAGATTCTAATTCTAATTCCCAGCTAAGATATTTTTGACCATTTTCTTTGATTGTCTGTGCTCTAGGCTTAGCAGAGGTTATTAATCCTTTGAGGAATGTTGTTTTGTAATTAATTCTGTCAGTATGCTTAGAATTGCCTGTATTTGTAACCTTGATTACATTATCTGTCCTAAGGAATTTCTTCAAAACAGTTATATCCTGCTCAAATGTAACATAGTAAGGGACAATCTCATAATCCTCTATAGCAACAAAGGTTTTATCGTTTACGTATGCTGTGACTACTAAAGTGTCTTTTTGAGGTGATTCTGTTGAATCAAAACTTATTACAAAATCCTTATATTCAGTATCTAAGGGACCTAAACTGTCTAAATATGTTTCAGTCTCCATCAAATTACTTTTTAAAGTTAATTTAATATCAGATAAGCTCAATGCGTTCTTGTTCTTTAATTTAATTCTAATTCTTTGTTCTTCTCTTGGGTCAACTTTCCCTCCATTTGGGAGCTGAACTTCCAATGTTAGACTTGGTTCATACTTGGGTATTGCAAACTCTGACTTTATGTTAACATTCATAAACTTGCCTATCTGTTCTCCTGTTGTTTCTGATTTTACCAGAATCTGGACAGCTTTTCTTCCAGGCATAATGCTTCTTGGATATAATAATAATTTTACTTTTCCTTCTGATTCTGATGGAACCCTGATACCACTTGATCTAACGCTTTGAGGTTTAGTGTCAGTACTCCAGCTTGTAAAATCTGGGACACTAATCCTGAATATATTTTCAAAATTTTCATTATTCATTATAGTTATGTCAAAAACAGCTGGCTCTGTCATGTAAATATCGTTTTCTACTGCCGTATAATCTAAATCAAAACCGTATGCTGCTACAAATCCTAAACTAATCAAGAATAGAATACAAAAAGGTATTATTTTTTTCAATTTAATATTGAGCCACCTCTATAAATCGTATGTAATAGTGGGTATTACTTGTATATAAAACTATCGGATATTTCAAGTAAGTGCTTTGTTTTAGATAAATTTAAATATAATAAGTTTCAAAACAATTCATCAATGAAAAAAACAATTTTAATCTTTACAATTTTACTTGTATTTTTGCTAAATATAATTACAATCAATGCCAGTATCAGCGTAAACCATAGATGTGAAGATTACAGATGTACAGAAGGTACAGACATAACTTATCATATTAATATAAGAAACAACATAGACAAAAACATAGTAGTAAACTATATAAAAGTAAAAGACGAGTTAGATAAAAATATTGCAGTTGATACTGAATCTAAGTATGCACTTAAACCAAACGAAAGCAATCTTTTTAACATTACAGAAAAAATCCCATTACCTCCAAGAGGAGGTTATACTTTAGATTATTATGCTTGTTTTGGAGTTACAGTTTTATATGCTGGTGGACACACTGAAGTAAATGAAGTGTGTGGTGAAGTTAAAAAAAGTCTTACAGTTTTGCCATTAGGTAAGATACAGTGTGAGGAGAATAAAGATTGCGAAGCAGATGAATACTGTGATGTGGATTTCTTTAAATGCAAAGAAGTAAAATGTGATGGTTTTGTTACTAATCATAAATGTGTTAATAAGTATGTTGTTATAGTTCCTGTTATGATAATCTTGATGATATTTGCATCAATAGTTATTAAAAAGTTAAAAAAAGTTAAAAAGCTTAAAGAGAAAAAGTCATAAAACCTTGCTTACATGTTCTTCTTTGTTCTTGTTAGAGTATAGACCTCTAATAATTAAACCTTCTTTCGTATTCTTTATGTGGAATCCATTCAATGATAATAGATAAAATTAGGATTTCTCCTTTAGCAACTGAATAAATAAGTCGCCAACCTTTAGGTAGGTCATATTTCCATAAATTATCAATACTATACTTATTAATGTATATTTTAGGAATAAGTCTTTTAGGAATTTGAATTCCGCAAAACGCATTACCTTTCAAATCATCAATTGCTCTTGAAATCCATTTATGTAATAACCTATCTTCAACTTTAGAATCCTTAAGTTTATCATATGCTTCTTTTAGTTTCTCATCTGCAAAATGTACAATAGATTTCATCTGGCTCTTAATTTAGGATTACTTAGGTACTTTCTTACTAATTCAGGATTCCAGATCCAAGCGATCTTTCTTTCTCTATCAACTGCTATTTTGCCTGATTCCAACAAATAATCAAAGATAACACAGAATGTTTGATACATTGTTTTTTTTGGTAAGTCCTCCCATAAACTTCTTTTCTTGAATTCCCCGGAGTGCTTTCTAATAAATTCTTCAACCATTAGAACTGTATCCAGTTGTGGGTAATGCAGTATTTGTCTTTTGATTAATTGAGGCATTTTAGCACATTATTTTAGTTATATAAGTGTATATAACAACTAATATATAAAACTTTCGGTTGTTATATAGAGAAAAAAAAAAAACAATAATCAAATTTAATAATAATAAAAGAAGT
>CAZSMA010000003.1:9115-29780 GCA_964608065.1 uncultured Methanosarcinales archaeon | reverse complement strand
AGTTTGCAATTATTTTTTTGTATTCAAGCAAAGCATTATCCTTTTCCCCTTTTTGCTCATATATTATTCCGATATTGTAACGTATTTCCACTAATTTTGTTTTGTTTTGTTCTTTTGTTAGAAGATCATTGTAGACTTCTAATGCGGCGTCATATTGTCTGTTAGTGTCGTAAGCTTGTGCTATCTTATATAGATTATTTGTTGTCAGTGTTGATTTTGGATAGATTTTTAAAAATGATTCATAGTAGTCTATTACTTTTTTATAACTTTTACCTTCTATAGCTGATTCTATTTTTTTCTTGTATTCAAACTCTGTTAATTTTATAGGGTATTTTTTTATCATATCTTCATAACGTTTATTTGTGTATTCTGTCTTTGGTGCTATGAACAAGTATGTTTTTCCATTGTCTCTGAATATTTCTATATATAAGTCTGCTGTATTAAAGTTTTTATCTTTACTCCAATCCTCACATTGACCATACAGGAAAAAATAAGCATAATTATCTGGGTAATCATCAGCAGTTGGGTTGAAAGTACCCCCAATAATATTCTTGTATATTTTTTCTTTTTGTTCTTTACCAACGTTATCTAGATATAATACTTCTTCTTCTTTTGTTTTTGTTTTCTTTGGAGTGTATTCTAAAGTAAAAATATAATCAACTTCATTGAGTGTTTGGCATTTTATAGGAAAATTATTGCCTCTTTTATCAAAATCATTATCTTTTTTTCTGAGTAGTTTGATTCCTTTTTGGACTGTATCTTTATATGTGCATAAACAGGCTTTATTTAGACATTCGTCTGGTTTTGTAGCTGTTTCATATTGGCATCCATCTTCAATTTTACCTTCTTTATTGAAGCCAACTAGTATATATTTAGAATTTATTGAAAATTGTAATGGGTCATCTTTTTTTGTTGCTACAAATTTATTATCGTCTTCTAGTAATTCAGTGATTTTGCCTATTAGCACATCAAAATTATTTTCTGTAGAGACAAATTTGTCAGTAGGAGCTAAAGCTGCATACATTTTTGTTCCAGTAAATATCAGAACTACTAAAGCGACAACTGCTAAGCCAGGGCCTATAAATCCTTCTGTTATTGGTTCGCTTTTTTGTGCTTTTTTTGATTTCATATTAGTTATACCACATACAATCCTCTATATCTGAAATTTCTCCAATATGTAAATAGTAATCATTTCCATCTATTTCATAAAATGTGATGTATGCTTTGCCCCTTTCAAAGACTAAGTTAGGATTTATTTTTAATGTGTTTTCTCCATTTTTTAGAGTTTTTGAGAAATATGTAAGATACTTTTCAGTTGATTCTGTCTGTTTTCTTGATTTTCCTATAGGCATATCATTATTTTTTAAGTAATCATACATTCCAGTAAATTTGTCTTTTTCAACTTCTTCCTCAAACTTAAATTGTGCGCAGAATATACAATTTTTTATATGTCTTATTGGAATATTGTATTCTCCTAATTTATACAAACACCAGCGCGCTTCTTCTGCAACAACCTGATTAACTATATTTTCTGTTAATTTATCATAAAACCTTGATTCTCCATCTTCTGTTGAAACTTTATATTCGTGCTCTTTGCCTTCTATCATAAGCTGAACATGGTCATCATAGAAAGTGATATAATGCCTAGAACAATCTAATTTAACTTGTTTACCATAATCTATATCAGGCAAAACTGGTACTGCTATTTTTTCTGAATGTTTTACAACACTAGCTCTACAACCTTCAATATCTAATGCTTTATTCATAGTTTTAGTCCAACCATATTGGGCAGAAAACAGGACTATTGCTACAACTAAACCTATAATTAAAATTTGTAACATAGATAATGTTCCTCTTTTTTTCTTTTTTTTCATTTTAGAAAATTAGCCTGAGTAATATCCCTCATAGAGTTCATTACTAGTGAAACATCTTGGTTTCTTTGATTGCTCGTCCCACACACCTCCAGAATCAGTACATAAATCTTTCATTTTTGTTTTTTTATCTGGTTCGTTTCTATCATCTGGATCGCATGCATTAGGCATTCCGTCTACATCATCATCCTCATAATTATTTCCTCCAACACAAATATCACAAATATCTGGTATTTTGTCTTTATCTAAATCAACATAATTCTTAAGCCTTTTTCCATCAAATTCACATAAGTTTTGTTGAGCCATTAGATTTGTTTTGCTGAATGTATCACTTGGTTTAAGGATAAATTTATTAATAAAAAAAAATCCTACTGCTAATAAAGCTAATATTAGTGCTGCTTTCATAACCCATGTTAACATTGGTTGGCCTTTTTTATTCATTTTTTTCATATTAAACACCTTTTTATGATTATTTTAATTTATTATTATTTCCGCTTTCCATTCCTCTGTGTTTCCATTGTTATAGTTGATCTTGAGGATTATTGAGTGTGTTCCTTTTTTATCTATTTTTTTCTTAAAAGATTGTTCTCTTCCTATTGTCTTTTTATCTAATTCCCACTCATATGAATCAATAGTGCAATATTCTTCAGGATTAGCTATAAATTCTATTTCATTATCTGGAGAATATGTTTTTCCGTTTTCTGGAGATGTTATTCCTAAACTAAGGCTACCGGTTCTCATTCCACAATCTGGTTCTGGACTAGTAACTTGTATGGTGTCCTTAACCATGCCTTCTAAAGGAGTATAAAAAACTAGTAATATTACCACAAGCAAAGCAATTCCAATTATAACCTTATATAATTTTGTCCAAAGCTGGCCTCTTTTATTATTTATCATTTAAATCCAACCAAATATTTTATCACCTAAATTAGGAGATATTTTCCAAATAAGCCATAGTACAAAAAGTATAATTGCTATGGTTAATATTAACTTAACAATGAAAGATACTTCTTGTGCTTTTTTGTTTTTTATCATGTTTTATCACTCTGTTTGTATTGCAGGTAAATAGGTGCAATTCAATTGTTTTAAATTTATCGATTCATATGGTATTAAAACAATAGCTGAGTCCCAATTATTTGTTGTGTCTGCGCCTGTTGCTGCTCCTGTTGCTCCTCCTGCTGCTGTTCCTAATATTACAATTCCAAGAACTACAATGGGTGCTACTCTTCCTGTAATGTCTTTTATAGAACTTCCAGCTATCTTAATTAAGCCACCACCAGCTCCTCCAGTTGCAAGGCCTCCAATAATGCCTGCAGTAGTAGAGATTTGTGCAAATAAAACTCCACCTGTAGAAGCACTTAGGCCAATGGTTGCACCAAATGCTGTGCCCATTATTTTACCCCAATTACCTCTTTTTGTATATACAAATACTGTTGAATAAGGTAATTCAGTCTGTATGTTATAATCCTGAGGGATTTTGTTTTCATCAAAAATATCTTCATTTGTTCTGTATCTTTGCAGATATTTAAAATAAGTTATATCATCTCCTTGTGTGTGTATCTTTGGTATTTTTGTTTCTTTTAGATATTTAAGAAATTCTGTGCCACTAATTGTTGTTTCTTTTTTAAAATCTAAATGATGGCAGATTATACAATAACGTTCATCTCCTTTTTTGAATTCAAATAATTTTTTTCTTCCTTCTCCAAATGTGTTCCAGCATTTTCTCATGTTTTCTGCTAATTCGTGCATTATTTCCTTATCTTCTTTTTTGTCTATTGTTTTGTATATAGTTGGACATTTAATATCAGATGCTTTTTTTGTTTTAGAGCCAAAAAGATATTCAATTTGTTCTATTGTGTTTAAAGGTCCTAAATCAATATTTTGAGCAGACATTGTTTCAACAGATACTTTACAGATGTCTTCTGTTGATCTTGTTTCTGTGAAATTCTTGAAGCTATTCAGAAAAAAAAGGAAAACTATAAGAAAAACTAAGCCAATGATTATTGCTTTTAAGTAAGTTTGTAATTGGCTTTTTTTATTGTTTGAAAACAAAGTTTTCAAATCCACGAAAATTTTTGATTTTCTTTGCATTTTATGAAAATAAGATTGCTTGGGGGACTTTATAAAAAAGTAAAATAAAGAGAATCAAAATACATAACATGACTATGATTGTTACAATTAATGTTTTGAGAACTGGCGCTCCTCTTTTTTTTAGTTTACGAAACATATCCTAATATTAAGGATTTAAATATTTAAGTCTTTCGATTTAAGAAACAGGTTTACAGCAGTATTCTATACCTTCTCTGTCTTTATTGCAGTCCATAGGTATTGGCATTGAGGTTCCTTCTGGGCAATCGCGAGATAATACAACACAATCTCCTTCACAAGCATCTATTGCTTTTCCGAAAAGGTTCATCCTGCCTGTGAAGATCATGATAAGAACAACCATGACTATTATGACTAATATTGCTATTATTATAGTTGTTAAAGAAAGTCCTTGTGCTTTCCTTGGTTTTATCATATTAAATTAAAGAAATTAATGGATATTTAAGTTTTTTGGTTATGTTAATTCCTGCATTTGTATACAGCAGTATTTATCATCCTTAATACTATAGCAGGCAGAGCCTTCTAGTTTGGTAGTAGATTCAATGCCTCCTTTACTCTCACAGTCTTCTATTCCTTGTTTAAAAATGCTCATCCTGCCTGTGAAGATCATGATAAGAACAACTAGAACAATTATTACTAATATTGCTACAACTATAGTTGTTAGAGAAAGTCCTTGGCCTTTTTTTATTTTAAAAATTTTAAAAAAAAAAAAAAAAAAAAAAAAAAAATTAAACAGTTAGACAGCAAACTCCGTCTATTGTTGATCCTTCATTAGTTGTTCCATCACCATCATTATCACATTCATAAACAACTTGTCTTGAATAAGTTCCTGTACATTCCTGCTGACAAACTCCTCCGTTATTTACACAATCATCTACTTGTTGTCTTGTGATTCCCATTCTTCCTGTAAATATTAAAACTAATATTACAAGAACTATCAGAACTAATGCAGCAATTATTATTGTGTTTAATGTTAAACCTTGACTTTTTTTTATTTTCATTATAAACGCCTCTTTTTTTTTATCTTATATCATTTATTAGTTAATCCCTATTTAAAACTTTCTATGGTTTTAAGTTATTTAGTTTACTGGGAAATATTTGATTTTTAAAACACCAAAGTAGTTTTCATCTGACGTAGAGTTATATAACAGGATAGGTACTGGTGTGAATATGGCAGATGTATCTTCAATGGTGTTGTTGTATAAAACCCATTTTTTTTTCTTGGGGTATATTTCTTCGATTACTATCTCACTGCCAAAAAACAAATCATAATAAATCTGCTTGTTTTCATTGATAGTATATTTTGCAGGGTCTAATTTAAGTATATCTATGCAGTTGTCAGTTATTATGTTTTTTGTTGAGCATTGAAGTTCTGGTAAAAAAGACGCTTTTTGAGTGATTTCTATTGAAGTGAGGTCTGTATTTTTTTCAATTTGTGTTTTTACAGATGTTCTGAATACACGCAAATAAAACATAAACCCAAATGCCAGCAAAATAAAGAATATGAAAAGTATTGCAATGGTTTCAGTCATCCCTATCTGGCTTTTTCTTTTCCTCATTTAACATACCTCTAAGGTTAATATTAATGTTCCTACTTTTGTTGGAATTGGTTGTTGTTTGGCTTCTCTTTCCCCCTGGCATGCATCTTCTTCTGCATAACATCCTTCTTCGTTATTGCAACGAAGGATTATTTCGGAATTAATTGTTGCTTTTAAATTATAATTTTGATTGCCCCATTCAACAAGTGTTTCAGTAAAAATCGTGTCAATAATATCTTTTGCATAATCACAGGAGTATTGCCCATCTCCACATTTTACCTGGTTGTTTTCTATTTCATAATTAACAGCACAGTCCTGCAGCAGCTGTGTTGTTGTCATTCCAATACAATCTTCTGATGTTGTTTTTAGCATGCTATTTAGTATGTTTGCTGCTGTTTCAGTCTGAGTATATGATTTTTTTAGCTCAGATGGTTGTTTTGTTATGCTGAATCTTACAACAAAAAACATCCCTAATGTTATGAGAATAACTATTATTACCAAACCCATTATTTCCATCTGTGATTTTCTTTTTCTCATTTTATTTAATAAATTTCAGAGCATGATAGCCTTATAGCCCTGTCATTCAGGTCTTCTAAACTAGTTATTCCATCATAAATATCTTCTATATTATCTTCATTGAAACTATCAGAATAACTTAAGATGCTCTGCAGAACTGTTTCTACTTCACCCATTATAGTGATGCAAGGATAGTTAAGATTATCTGTATAATATTGTTTTAGTGTCTTAGTTTTGTTTAAGTAGACTTGAGTTACTAACTGTAGTCTTTGAAACGCGTTTTCCATATTGCATTCATAAGTTTCTAAATCACCAAATGCTGCACCTATTAAGCTGGGTAATCCTATGTAGTAAGAATTGCTTGAGGGTCTATTCTGATTATAGAATTCGAACTTGTTGTTGTTTGTTTTTTTGTAGAAGATTACTTCTCCAAAACAGTCTAATTCGTCTCCACAGCTGTTATCAGGGATTATCTGGACCGCAGTTACATCATAATTATCCATTCCTTCTAATACATCAATATCTATAGGTATTGGGTTTTCATCAAAGAATATGAATCTTACTTTAGGGTTGTTTTTATCTTCAAAATCGTTGTCTTGTAAGTCTGTTATTTTATTACCATCTGTTACTGCTTTCTCCTTATTCATTAAGATTTTCCTGTCTTCGTCTTCTTCAATATATTTTGATGGCAAGGTTTCATTGAGTATATCCACAAACATGTGCTGGTCTGGCTTATTATCCTTATAAACCATGACATATCTTATATTAGGAGATGTTATGTATAAGAAGTTAGTAACTCTGTAGCCTATGTTCCAAGGAAGTGCCCATAGCATTAGTTGGGAGCTATATATTGTATCTGGAGAAAAACTTACTAGTTGTTTAATAGGATTTGTTTTTTGTATTGAATAGCCTTCACAGTCATATATTATTTCTGTTTTTGGGATTTCAATCAAAGAGAAAGTGTTGGTACTTATACTTGCCCCTGTAAATATTGATGTTATATCTCTTCTCACACTGCTTGATATTTTTGTTTCAGAGATTTTTTTCTGTGTTTTCACAACAGAGAAAAAAAATAAAAGAATAATGGCTCCAATTATCAAAATAAAGACCCAGTTAAATTGTACTTCTATAGCACCTCTTTTCTTTTTTATTTTTATTTTTCTTATTCCCATTCTGATAGTTCCACATATTCACCTTTACCCTCTAATCTCAATAGTATTTTTCCTTGGTTAACAGCCATACAATTATATTTGCTTGAAATCTTTATTCCCTCTATATGATAAGGCTGTATGTCTTCTGTAGCTGTTATTAGAAACATGTTCTCTTTTGTCTTGTCCTTCCAGCTGTTGTATACTGCAGGATGTTCATCTTGTAACGAAATCTCTGCAAGATAGTCTAGATCAATAAAACAAATAGTACTGTATTTTCCTGGAATCCTGAGTTCTTTCTTTATTACAGTCCCATAATCTGATTTTATTTTTTTTACAGATGTTTTAAGATCTGTGGTCAGCTGAATGAATGTAACGTCATCTGCTTTATTGCTAAAACCTTTTATTATTTTATACCCGTAAAGCAATATTCCTGAAAAGATAATTATTGCTAAAATGTATATAAAAACTTGTCCTATAATTTGGCTTTTTCTAGAACTCATTTTCTTCCTTTAGTTGGGAAACAGACACTGCAAGGTTTTAGTTTTTTGTCTTGTGCTTCTTTTTTGCTTTTATAAGTTTTAAGATTTTTTTTTTTCTTTATAGTTATACATCCTTTTTTATGATAAATGTTTGCAGTTTGTGTTGAAACTACAGGTATTGTTTTAACCTCTTTCTTAATAATTGTTGGTAGTTTTGCTTTATTTTCTTTTTTAGGGATGTTTTTTTTCTCTTCAAGTATTGAAGCCAATACGTTGTGTAACGATTCTTCATCTATCTTTTTCTGTTTAGAGAATTTGTTTATTATTGTTAGGAGCTCTTCTTTTGTTAGTTTCTTTTTTTGAGCTACATCTTTGAATTCTGTTATTGTTTCTTGTTTGATTTCTGCTCCTATCATTTTTGATAATGCTATAAATACATCTTCACCTGGTTTTAGTTTAGGTAGTTTTTCAAAAATTGTTTTTTCAGATGATATTGTTTTGGTTCTTCCAGGAGTTTTTAATTCAACCCAACCAATCTTAGGCCCTTCTTCAAATGTTTCTGTCGGTTTTTCTTCTTCTTTTACCTCAAATTCTTTTTTTATCAGGGTTTCTCCAAAACCGAATTTGCTAAGCAGTTTTTCTCTTTTCTTTCTTTTTTCTTCTATTTTTTTATCTAATTCTGTTCTTGTTCTTGGAGGGAATGTTTTCTTTGTAGTGGTTTTTTGTTCTGGTTTTCCTGCAAGAGGTTTTGGTTTTGGTAAGATTTGCTCTTCTTTTATTGGTGGAAGCTCTATCTTGCTTTCTTTCATATCTTTATATTTTCTATATCCAAAGTAGCCTCCAACACCCAGTAAAATTAAAGCAACTAATAAGAATAGTATGAATAGCATATCAGATTCTGGATAATCATCTTTATCCAGAGGGTCTGTTCCTTTGTCTATTTCTTCTTTGTCTGTATAGCCGTCTCCATCTGTGTCTCTTTTGTGAGGGTCTGTCCTATATTTTTCTTCAACTGTGTTTATTAATCCGTCTTTATCAAAGTCTTCTTCTCCATCAGATTTTTCGTTTCCATCAGTATCATATAATTCTGAATCAAGATCTCCTTCATTATATCTATCTTCCCATGTATCACTCAAACCATCATTGTCTGTATCATCAAGCTGTTCTTCACATATGTCTAGGTTGCAGTTTCCTGATGAGCAGTCATCATCTGTCAAGCAAGATCTTCCATTTCTACATTGGCTGCATGAGCCTCCGCAGTCTATGTCTGTTTCTCCTGGGTCTAGTTTGTTATTGCTGCATTTGTTTGCAGAAACACAGATGTTCTCTATACAATTATTGCTTTCGCAATCATAAGCTTCTTCACAAGTATCACTATTATCACATTTAACTAAACAAATGCCTCCACAGTCTTCATCAGTCTCTCCTGGATCTAATTTATTATTATAACATTTGCCTCCTTCTGTACAAATTCCTTTGCTTATATCGCAGCTTCCTGATTTACAGTCGTCGTCATCTCCGCATTTTTCATCCACCTCACATTTTTTGCTGCATGTTCCTCCACAATCCTTGTCTGATTCTTTTGGGCCTTTTAAGCCATCATAACATGTAGATTCTTTGCAAATATCGTTATGACAGAATCCGTTTTTACAGTCAGAATTCTCTTTGCAGCTTGAATTATCAGGGCATCCTTTTGAGCATGAGCCTCCGCAGTCTATGTCTGTTTCATCATTATCTTTTTCCCTATTATTGCAATCTAATGTTGATAGGCTTGTGTCTATTATGATGCCGTCTCCTGTTTCGTTGTCGCTCCATAATCCAACTTTATTAACAGCACTTACTTCAAAATAATATTCTTCAGAATCATTAAGCTCGAGTCCTGTGACTTCTCCATTTGTATCTGATGTTGTGAATGAATCAATAAGTTCGTCTTCACTATATTTATCTAAGTAAAGAAGTACATTGTAATAATCTATTCCGCTTTGGTTGTCTTCTGCTTTCCATTCTCCTTTTAATCTGTTCTTGTAAGGTGATTTATCAGGATAATCTGCAGTTCCAATTTCTCTTACATAAAGCATGTCTGGAGGGGATGTGTCTATTGAGAATTCTATTTCTTTAGTGGCTGTTTCTGAGCCTTTAACACATTTGATATAATATTTATAAGATCCTTCATTTAATGATAATGTCTGTTTGTGGTTCTTGTTCATTGAGCCTTCATCTGTATAGAATAAAGTTATATTGCTGGAACTTGTTCCATAGCTGCATTGGGACCACTTATTGGTATAAATCTCTAGGTCAACAGAACCCTGGCTGAAGTAATCAGAGGTCTGGTCAGTTATTGCCAAAGGAAGTGTTAAGTCAACTTTTATTGTTACTTCTCCTCCATCTGTTTTTAATCCATTCATTGCTTCGCATATTACATAATATTTGTAGTCCTGCTTAGCTGTTGAAAACTCAAGAGGTTTTCTGTGAGATATATTAAAATCATTATTATCATAACCGCTTAGTTTTCCTTCCATAGCTTCATAATCTTTTGGAGTAGTGCTATATTTACAAATTGTTTCTTTATTTGTATCTACTACAAGTGTTGTTTCTACTGGCTCGTCAGATATTGTGTGCGGTACTGCTTCCAATTTATCGAAGCTTGGCTTTAGTTTGTCAACTCGCAGATATTTGAAGCCTCTTTGTATTTCTCCTAAGCTGTTGTTGCAGGCTATGTAAAGAGTACGGTAATCATTGTTAGTTATTTCATTGAAATTTTGTTTGTAATATATCTCTAAGTTAGTTTCACTTTTGTTTAATGGAATCATAGTATGAAAAACATAACCATAGCCATCAGGATTTATTGTGTATCTGCATTCGTTTTGCTGTTTTATCAGAAGTGTGAGATTAAATGTATCTTTGGAGGAAACTCCGTGTTTTGGTTCAATATAAGTGATGTCTATTGGTGATGGTTCTACTCTGAAGGTTAATGTTGCGGTTTTTTCGTTGCCTATTCCTGCAATGCCGTCTACAACTTTTATAGTTGCAGTGTATGTTCCTTTTTCAAGGTTTTCTTTTGGCTGAAGTTTTAATATTTTATTTTCTATGTTATCTATCTGTTCAAGTTCTGGAGTTCCGCTGCTTCCGCTGCTCAGATGTTTTTCAACTATAGTTATTGTTTCTGTTGCATCTACTACAATAATGGGTTTGGGTTCATAAGATATTATGATATTATCTGATCCAGTAGTCTGGCTTCCTTCTAAATAAAGGCTGATTCCAGGAGGTGTGCTGTCAACAGTAAGGCTAATGCATGTTGTCTGCTCTTCATTACCTCCCTTATCAACAGAGTAATAACATAGGATAGTATTATTGATGTCTTCAATAGTAAATATTCCATTTACAGGAAGTGTTATGTCAGGTGTGCAATCTGTTGAGTCATAGCAGTATTTTGTTTCTTTGCATCCAAAGTTTGTTGTTGGATCATCTGCGCATTCTAATCTTATTGTTAGTTGGCTGCTGCTGAATGTGCTTATTAAATCTACATAAGAGCCTGTTACTGTTTCAAAGGTTGGTGTAGTTGTAGGGGGTATGTTATCTACTGTGAATGCTAAGTTAATAGAATCAAAATGTTGTGTAAATAAATGATCTTTGTGGCAACTGACATCTATATTGTGTGTTCCGCTGATTAGAGTAGCTAGTGTTGCTTCGTATTTGAATTCTCCTGAAGTTGGATCGAATATTCCCTGGCCTTTGTTGATCCCCATAAACTGCCAGTTATTGTTTTGATCCTTGTATCTGCAGTAATTTTTAGTTGTTGTTCTTATGATAATATTAACTGGGTTTTTTACTACAGCATTATTATTAGGACCTGCATAGGTTATGCCTTTGATTCTGTCAATTAATAACCATGCAGATGTTTCATTTATGTTTCCAAGCTCGTCTCTACAAGTTACAGTATAATAATAATAGCCGTCTTTTAGTGCAGAGTATGTTACACTTAGGTCTGTTGCAACATCCTGACTTATTTTAGAATCAACTGTATTTCCATATCCAAAACTTAAGTCGTCTTCACAATAATATTTGTCTTCGACATTTAGTGTTACTGTCAAATCTGATGTTGTATCAGATTCTGTGTTGTCTTCTACTAATGTTGTGAATGTGAATTTTGGTTTTTTTGTATTAACATAGATTATTTCTTTTTGGATGGTTTCTGTGTTATTATAAGTATCAATAGAGTAGAAATAAAGCGTATGGTTTGCTTTTATATCTTTTAAGAGGAAATCTTCATTAGGTAGTACAAGATTATTGTTGTTTACAATCTTGTCTGGGCAGCAATTAAACTCATCAATGCAATAATAAGTGGATGTTCCGTCAGTTATGAATCTGATTTCAGTTTCTTCAGAGATTATAGCTTCTGGTTTTGAGCTAATAAATGTTGTTGGGGGTGTTGTGTCTATCTGGCATAATATATCATTTTCTTTGCAATCTGCTATATTGTCATCATTTCCGTCTTTAATGCATTGATTGTTTAGCCATTTGCATCTTTTTAATCCGCAAGTGTCTTTGCTGTATTTGAATTCTTCGTCAGGATTGCATATTTCTGCTTCAAAGCCCTGAGAATTTCCAACACATGCTTCCCTGGTAGTATATAATTCGCATGTGCTATCCTGGGTGCATGATTCACAGCTGTCTCCTGTAGCAAAGCAGGAGCCTAGTTTGCTGCAAAGTTCTTTTGTACAATAAACATTGGAGAATAGGTTGTTATTAGAGCTGCATAAACTGCAGTAGTCTGTTCCAGTATAGCTTTTTTCATAACAGAAGCCTCTTCCTAATGGTGCAAATGCGTAATTGTTATACCATTCACAATCACTATAACCGCAATTGTCCTGTTGGCATGCTTGTTTTGACTGGTAATCAAAGCAGTTTCCATCCTGCTTGCAGTTAAGGCATCTATCTACTGTTGTGAACGGGCCTGCTGCTTTGTAATAATCCATATAACAGAATCTTGGCTGGTTATTTTGATTTTGAAGGCATGTTATTTCAGCATATGCGCTGTAGTAAAACATTCCCAGGATGTTTGGGAAATATCCTTGGTTATAATCTATCCCTAGGTTTTGGCAATCGTCTGGATCTATACAATATGTCAAGTCATTCAGTTGCCTGCATATTTGTTCATCTGCGCAGCCTTCTACAACAGAAAGTATATTCTGATTATTGCATTTTGCTCTTACTGTCAATGGAATTATGTTGCCTAAATTATTATCTAAGCAGAATTCTTCATCTAATTTGTTTTCACAGAACTTGTTTCCTGTGTTGATAGTTCTTATTGCAATGCTTTGTTGGTTTGAAGCTAGTGCAATAAGTTTGTATGTGTATGTTGTGTCCCATCTTAATTTTCCAATGCTGCTTCCATCATCCTCATACTCATATATCTTATCTTCTTCTTTGAAGGTTTTGATTAGTATATTATTTCTATAAAGCTTGTAATCTGTTACCCCTAATTCCTGTATGCATTTTTGATTCCATTTTATTTTTATACTTTTTGTTCCTTTAATATTAGAAAGCTCTAAATATGGGGAAGGTAAGTCTGCTAAGCATTCTGCAGGTAATGGTTCTAATTCTATGTCTTCTAAAGAAGTTCCTGTGTTTTTGTTTATCTGGATAGGAATATCTGCAGAAGAGTAATAACCTTGTTTTGATGCTCTTACTTTAAGAGTTCCTTCTGGTAATTCAAGTATTTGGTAGAATCCTTTTTTTGGAGGTATTGTGAAATCTGTTTCTGAGATTCCTGTACCTTCTATTATATTATCTTTGAATACGTCTATTACAACATCATTAAGATAATCTCCTGAAGTTGTATCTTTTACATAGCCTGTAAGCCAGCCTGTTTCTTCTGTTGTTGCTGGTGTTAAATCAAAGTTTGTTGTTGTCAGTTCTCCTGCTGTAATAGTTATTGGTTTGCTTTCGCTGTTGTAGCCTGTAGCTGTTGCTGTTAATGTTATTGGTCCTTCATCAATATTTTCTATGAAGAAAAAAGCATCATCATCTGTTGAATCCTGTCCATTGGAATAAGAGACAACAGCATTTTTAATTAGTTTTCCAGTGTTTTTTTCCCTGACTAGCCCTGATACATGGCCTTTGTCTGTTGTTTCAGTAAGATGTATTTCAATTTCAAGAATTGCTTGGGATAAAACTATGTTTTCTGTTTTTGGTTTATAACCTGCATAGTAAGCAGTAATTGAGTGGCTTCCATAAGATTGTTCAGTAAATTCAAAGCCAGTGTTCTTATCATTGTATATCCAATTTTTTAGATCTCCTCCAATAATTACTTTAGCATCATCAGCAGATTGTTTTGGAATTCCATAATACACAAATCCTTTGATAGTTCCTTTTTGTAGTGTTCCTGCTTCACATAGGTCAGTGCAATTGTTTCCGAACTCTCCTGGATAAAATATTTTATTAGCATATAATGGGTCTGCTACACAATCTTTTTCATATATTCCTTTATGATCCTGTTCATCGTAACAGTCATGAGGTGTGTTATCAGAGTCAATCTGAACACAGCAGCCTTTCTGACATTCTGTTATTGATTCATCACTGCAGTCTTTGTCTGCTACAAATGCATCTGCTATATTGCAATATGCACGTGTTACATATGATTCACAAGTTGCTTTACAACAACCTACATCAGTACATATTGATTGTAAACTATCACAACTTACTGATTCGTATGAGTCAGCGCAGGTTGCTTGATCTGTTTCCTGACAATAATTATCTCCGGGTTCTGTACAGCAAACAGCATTAACTACAGAAGCTATTAAAATAGTTAATACTAATGTAAATAGTGCTAGTATTATTTTTTTACTTCTTTTTCCCATTTTCCTCTTCTATTTTTTTTTGTATTAAAAATTCAAAACCATGAGATCTGTTTGCAAATATTCTCTTATCTACATTCTCATCTAACCACTTAAGAAGTTTTTTGTCAATAGTTATTGTGATACGCTCTTTCATTTTGGGGATTATGTCGGAAATCGGAGATTTCCGAGCATATTCAAAACTGCTATGTATATTTCGGATAAGTAATTTAATATTTATATATGATTGTCGGTTTTTAATACTTACTAATGTGTATAACTACATACTAAGTATTATTTAAAGGTTTCTGTGAGTGTTTGTTTTGTCTAGAATAGTGTTAGATATTTTCTAATACATATTATAACCTACTATTACATACTATTACATATAATTACGTATTAATATGATAAATAAGTATTAAGTATGATAACTACATACTGAGTAATATTAGTTTTAACATATACCTATTATTGTAGGACTATATTTACAATTAGTTAAGCAACTAGAACCTAGAAATTCTATTTTATATGTTTCAACATTATCACATGTGTTTCCGCGATTGCCGCTGCATTTTGTGATTAGTGTTCTTTTATATTTATCTGCTGAATCGTCTCTTCCTGAAGGGTTGTAGCTCACTAAAGGTTGTTTTCCTTTAGTTCTCAAGTTCCCGGGGTCATAGTGTTCGCTTGAAGGGTTTGTGAAATCTCCCAAGCATCCGTAATCAACTAAATTGTAGCATGTTTTGCTTGTGCTTTCATATGAACCATCTAATTTGCAGCAGGTGTGGTCTGCTTTGAAAGGGTCTTCAATTGTATGGAAAGGGTATGGTGGAGAGTTGGCATTTCTATGAGGCAGACATTGCCAGACTTCTATGTCTATTTTTTTTACTGCTGTGTTGTCTAATGGTGTGTTTGCTTTGTTTTTTAAATCAAGAATTAGTGTTTGGGTTTGTTTTTTAACACCAAGAGGCAGTTTGAAGCCTTTATCTTTTATGTTTTCTATTTCTTTATCGTTTTTTTTTCTTGGTATTTCTAATATTGGGTTGCTAGTTTCTAGATATATTGTTTCAATATTATTATCTACTTTTTTGAATAAACTGAATAGAAGTTTTACAGGATTAGGGTATTGATCTGAGGATCTAGAAGCATCAACAATAAATAGGTCTTCTGTAGAGGTTATTAAGTTAGGGATATACATGTAATTATTGTCTGTTTCGATTTCTATTTTAGGTATGTCGTCAACAAGTAGGTTTATATCCTGATAATCAAATAATGTTTCTGGGTCTTTTGGTCTTATGGTTACCACATGTTCTCCTACATCTAAATTATTTAGTTTATAAGTTGTACATCTTCTTGCTTCTCTTTCTCCTGAGAAAGGATGTATACATTCATAAGGTCTTGGAGATATGTAAATCTGGCTTTGTGTTAGTTTATCATCTCTCCAATTGATATAATCATAAACCAGATATGATTCATCTGGATCAAATGCTGTGGGTGTAAAGTTTAGTGTCTGGTTTTCTATTAGATAATAATCATAATCTTCGAATGAGATAAAAGTCATGTAATCCAAAGCTGGGGCTCTGTTTTCACGAGCAAAAGTAAATACATAATCTTTTCCATCAAGTTTTGATTCGGCGTCTTTAATTGATATTATGCTTGTGTTAGGGTAAGGGTAAGTGCTGCTTATTTCAAAATTTCCATAATTATCTGCTATTTTCTGTCCGTCTTTAACAATATCAAAGTTGATGTCATCAATATCTTTTTCAATCAATTCTCTGGAAAGTTTATGTATTGTTTTAAGCCTTACTGGCTGTGGAAGAGAGAATTCCATAACTTTTATTACAGGCTGTGCGTCTTTAACCACTATTTTTATTGGAAACTCTATCCTGAACAGCACATTATCATTGCTGAAAGTGACATTTGCTTTAACATCCTGTACAGTAATATCGTATCCTTTGATGTTGGAGAAATCAGTGCATTCTTTAATTGTTTTTTGGATATAGTCTTCCAATTGTGCTTGTATAGAATATTTGCATTGTAATGAGTCTGGAGGGTTATAGCAGCTGCAGACATAAGCAGGCATTGTTTCTTTTTTTTTGCATAAATCTGGGTTAATGCTGTTTGTTGGTTCTTTTGTGCTTCCAAAATAATAATCTTTTTCCAAGTGATTGTAATTTATATGGCAGTTAATTCCTGCATTTGGGCCTTTGGTCCAGCAAGGGTATAGGAAAGGGTTGTTGATTAAGATATCTTTTTTCTTTAATTTGTCGCTTAGTGAACTGTAAATTTGATATGTTGTGTTTTTTCCATTGTATTCTATATATGGAGTTTCCCAGTCAATTAATCCATTTTGTTGTTTATGGATAAATCCTCCCTGGTCTCCAATAAGGATCAGTGCTTTTTTTGAAGTTTCATCCAAGCAGGTTGTTACATAATAGTTTATTGCTTTGGATTTAATGAATTCTTTAATTGTTTTTTCTAAAGGGGCTTCTATTTTTTTTTTCAAGCTTGTTTCTGATAAATAAAACACAAAGCCTACAATTGTAAGGATAACTATCCCAAGAATTATGAATACGGTAATCTGTGATTTTTTATACATCTAACACCTCTTTTTGCTTGCAAAAAGAAGACCAGAAAATTACATAGTAATTTTCGCTGCCTCTTTTTAGTTAGAATTTAGTAGGGTGTTATATATAAATATTTTTATTTAACTCTTAATTTAGAAGTCAGTTCCTGCCATGCGTCCATTCTTTGTTTGTATAGTGTTTCTATATAATAAGTTCCGCTAGTTTCATTGCAGCTTAGAACTCCGAATGCAGGTGTTTTTCTCCAGTAGGGTTCAACTGATTTGCAGATGTTTGCTTCAAAACCATCATAAGTGACTGACATGAATTTGTCTTTTCCAATTTCCTCAATTATCCCTCTTACATTTTTAGAGTCTTTGTTTGCTATGTATATCCTGTCAAAGTCTTCTGTGTCTTTGATAAAATCATAGTCAAACTCTGCCCCTCTAGGGAATTTTGGTTTTATTACTTTTAAGATTGTGTTGAATATTTTTGTGAAAGGGTTTTTTAGGAATTGTAGGAATTTTTGTGAAAAGCTTAATTTTCCTAAGTTGATTGAGTCTCTGGAATAAATTATGCTGTTCAAGTTCTTATTGAACCACATGTCCTGGCTTGGGTCACAGCTTTGGAATTGCCCATAGTCTTCTCCTATTCTATTGCAATAATTCAATGATTGCCCAAATAATTCCATGATTGAGTAACTTTGTGTTTGTGTCATGTCATGATTTAAAGAAGTTCCAACAGCAACTTTGTAATTATCATCATCAGGTGTTTTGTATTTTAGGACACAGACTTTGTTGATGCATGAAACTGGTGTGTTTAATACCTCGCAATTATTAGATAAATAGTCTCTGGCTTTGTTGGTTCCATAGGTTGTTACAATATCATAATCATAATAGTTTAATGTGTTTAGATAATTATCACAGAATAAAACATAATCATCTGGATTGTAGTTTTCTGCTGATTGTAATAGTTGCAATGCTATTGCTTTTGTTCTTGTAGTCCAAATTCCGTTGTCACAATAATGATCTCCTATAAACTGGCCTGAATCTATGCATTTTATATCATTATAAGTCGGGATATCAAGGTCTATATATGTTACTTCACTTCTATCTTCATTATCTGAGTATGGGTTGACTAAACATTGGGAAGGTGATCTACAATATCCAGATTCTGACCTATCCCATGTGTATTGTTTTTCTCCATGGCATTGCATATATAGTGATGTTAGGCTAACACTATTTTCAACATGCTCAATTTTTATTGTGTTTTGTTTTTTTATTTGTGCTTGTGCTGTAAATGTTGTGGTTTGTGGGCCATCTTCAGAGCATGTTCCCTGGGTGTTGCAGTAATCATCTTCTGTAATTCCGACAAATTCTCCATTTATTGCTACTCTTAATTTTTCATTGGTCTCTATATTGTTACCTCCAAAACAAGCAGTTTCAACAGTAACAGTACAGTTTAATTTTTCTTCTTTATCATGTGTGAATGAATATGATTTTGTAGTGTCTCCATACCAGAATTTTTTAGAAGATATTGCACAGTCTTGTTCTGTTTCACAGTATAGGTTTTTATCACAGCTTACTATACATTCTGCTGCTGTTCCGCATGATGGTGGTTCACAAGCTGAACCAACAGCAGAGCACTGGTCTGCCCCTTTACCATCCACTAATTCACATATATTGTTTTTGCATTCTGTGTGTTGATAGCATTTGCAACCAACACGGTTTACATCATTGCCTGAATAACAATCACATGAACCTCCTTCCTGATCGCACATGGCCCATGCTTCTCTTCTGAAAAATGTCCACATACACAAATTTTCAGCTCCTGTTTCTGAGTTCCAATCCATTCCGTGAGGGTTGAAGTATACAGTTGAACCTGTTGCTGGGTTGTATCCTTTTTTGCAAAGGGTAAAGCCCGGAGCATCATGAAGGTATGGGCTTGGAGGGTCTGCACAGCTTTCCATAGAATTTACTTCTTCGTTTCCTGTAAAACCTTTGTAATTGATGCATCTTGGTTCAATGTATGGTTTGAAGCAGCCGATAGTGTAAGCTAAGTGTACTGATTCTGGATTATTTGGTAAACGAGGTTCGTAAGGGCAGATTGTATTTGCACATGTTGCTCTGCAATATCCGTCTAAGTTTGTTTGTTGGTTGCCTGCATCTACACAGACTAGATTATAACCTTGTATATCCCTGTTAGCAGGTTCATAATGCTGCTGTGGAAGCCCAACTTCCCTAAAACCATCAAATATGTGGTTTGGTTGGCATTTTGCAATATTACCTTCACAATATTCTCCTTGGTATGATGTGTTTATTGTGAAAAAATATTCTGCATTTATACGTGAAGTTGCGTGGCATGAGTCTGCTGCTGTTGATAAAACATTTGTTTTTCCTGTAGGGCATAACGCTGTTGTTACTACACAATCTCCACCAGCAGTCTGGCAGTTTGTTCCTGTTGTTCCAGAAGCAGTACAGCATTTTTTCCTTGTAGTTATTTTGTTGCATGTTACACTTAATTTATAATTTCCTTTTTCTAAAGCACTAGTATCCTCTCTTTTATGCTGTAGGTTGTTGTCTGCTTGTTTATTCAAAATTGGGTGAGGAGTAATAAATCTTATCCTATCTCCATTATCATTAACTTTTTCTAAAGTTGCTGTGCAGGTTGTAGCTTCCTGAGCAGTCCTGATTATTATTTGTGGGTTTAGTATAGATGAATATTTATAAGGTCTTATGAAGTCTATCTCGCTGTAAGGTTTACAGCATTTGTTGTTATCTTGTCTGCAAAAATAATCTGCTTCAAGAGGAAGCTCAAGCTCATTTGAACAAGAAGATTTGCATGTTCCTCCTAAGTCTTGGCAAGGATTAGATGGCTCGCAGCATGTATTTCCTTGTCCGCAACCAGGAGTGTTTAATCTTTTATCCTGAGAGCAACTAGCTGTTGGAACACACACTTTTCCTGATTCTGTGCATTGATTTGGTGGTGGTGGTGGTATTTCACAGCAGTTTTTATTGTCGGCACAGGTTCCACCTACTTCTTTTCCTGATTCGCATGCATCAATTTGACATTTGCCTCCGTTGGTTGTGCATGTAAGTGGTAGTGTTACTGGTTTTGCGCATAGTAATGTATACAAAAGAGTGTCTAGGTCCCACTGACTACCTAAATTCAAATTATAAATATCATCACATAATGGCTTTGTATCTTGAAGAGTCTTTATTTCTTTGTACTTAAATTTGATATCATTAATCTTTGGTTCTCCAATTTTTTTACAAAGCCAGTAGCATATGTTTCCAGACACGGCTTGTCCTGAGATTTCATAACCAGTTATACAATTCGCAGACGTACAGCTGGTGTCGCCTGCTTTAGCCATATATTTCAAATCTTCTATATATGCTCCTGCCCCTTTTGATTGGGTATAACACATTTGGAAGTAAGTCATTCCTGTAGATTTCCCCCATCCTGTCTTACATGGATTTAAAGATAATTCAAGTTTTACATCTGAAACACACCCATCAGGATCTTCACAGTTTCCACTTGAAGATGTAACACTAATCGAATAGATAGAGAAAAATGATGTGGTAAAGATTATTATGAGTGCTAA
>CAZSMA010000003.1:0-9105 GCA_964608065.1 uncultured Methanosarcinales archaeon | reverse complement strand
GAGCGCTAAGAAAAATATTTTTTGTTTTTTCATCAATAACCTCTTTTTATTCTTATTTCTATAATATTCAAATTATCTTTAAAGAGATATATAAAATTATCGCTTTTAATAAATTATGCTTTGCTTTGCTTCTTCTGGATGCATTCCAATAACTGTTAAAAAACTACGTAAATCTTGTGGGTTGCGCATTTCAAAAGCAGATGAAGCAAAGCTTCCTGTAATGAATCTAACTTTGTACTTTCTGCAAAGTTTTATGTTTTGTTTGGTTCTTCCGATAATAATGTCTTTTCTTAGATTTGTTTCTTTAAGAAGATTATTAAAGTTTATTCCAATAGCCACCTTGTTTTGATTAGCTAATTTACACAGAACTTGGTTAAGCCCAGAGTTCATATGGTGCATAAAGTCTTTTCTTCCAATTAATTCTAGGTTATAGATTAAATTTGGCTTAGAATTTTCTATTATATATCTGCTTTTATCTGATGCTTCTATTAATGTAATATCAAATTTTCTGAATTTATTTATGTTTTTAATATTAGTTTTAACTCCTATTTTGAGTTTTATTTCTTTGTCTTTTAGTTCCTCTAATTTTATTTTTATTTTAGCAAAATCTTCTTTAGAATCATAAACAAGATATAATGTAGAATAACCTAATCTAATTGCCATGTTAATTAATTTTTTCTCATTATCTTTTGGAAAAACAATATCTGAAAACATATGATTCAATGTTATTAGTGTTTATTTAAAACTTTTGATAAAGTATATATAAGACCAGTATAAACCAAGGATTATGGAAGAGAACTGTGTTTTAGTGAGGTATGGGGAGATATCTCTGAAAGGAAAGAACAGGAATATGTTTGAGAGAAAGTTAGTCAATAATATGAGGGATTGTTTAAAAAAAAAACAAGTAGAATTTAAAGAGATTAAAAGACTGAGAAACAGGATTGTTATCTATACTAATAATAAATGTGATTGTCTAAAATATGTTTTTGGAATAATAAATTTTAGTCCTGCGATAAAAACAGAAGCTGATATGGAATCAATAAAAAAAATAACATTGAAATTTATAAAAAAATTAAATAAGAATAAAAGCTTTAGAGTTAGTGCTAAGAATTTAAGCAATAAAAAAATGAGGTCTATGGATATTAATATAAAAATTGGTGCTTTTATACAAAATAAGACCAAAGCAAAGGTTTCTTTAGAAAAATTTGATTTTGAATTAGGTGTTGAGGTAATAGACAATGAAGCGTATGTTTTCAGTGAAAGAGTTAAATGTTTTGGAGGACTGCCTGTTGGGATTGAAGGGGGTGTTGCTGTATTAGTTGAAGATAAAAAATCAATTTTGGCTGCTTTGATGGTTATGAAGAGGGGTTGCAGCATCTTCCCTGTTAGTTTTGATAAAGTTAATATAAATTTATTAAAAAAATATAGTTATGGTTATGATATTGAGTTAACAAAAGTAAAAAGTATGAGGGACATTGAAAAGATTGCTGAAGAAAAGGAACTTAATGCTTTGGTTGTAGGGCAAACTTTAGATGATTTTAAAGATGTTAAAACAAATTTAGTTGTACTAAAGCCGTTAATTGTGTTTTCTGAAAAAGAAATTAATGAAAAATATAATTTATTTGATGTTTAAGGTTTTGTTTGTTATTTTAATGCTTTTTTCTCCGTCTTCAAAGCCAGTCATTGCTCTGATTGCATCAATGTTTTCTGGAATAACGTCTGATTCCTGATGTATTGCCTGCATATACAATAATTTATTTTTGTGTGTGCCTATGCCTTCTCTCCAAACACAGATTTCCGGCATGTCTCCTCTTGTAGATCTTCCTAAGTCACGAGCATATTCCATTATCTCTGCAGTAGATCTAACCATAGATGCGTTATCAACTAAAGTTACCCTTGTTGTTTTCTCGAAAAGGTCTATGACTTCTCCTATATTTGTTTTTTTTTTTAAATCAACTGTTATGTTGTGCATGTGCATTAATGTGCTTGGTACTGATAATGCTGTTGTGAAGATTTCAATATTTGGCAGAACTGTTCTGACATCTGGGCCATGATGGGATGGAAGCTCTAAAACAGGGACTATAGCATTTATTGGCCCATGTCTGATATCCCAAGGGTCTGCCCCTCTTCTGATCATTGTTGCATGGACTTCTTCAATTCCTAATTTGTTGTTGATAGCGTTTAAAGTTCTGCATAATCCTGTTGTGTTGCAGCTGACAATCCTTACAAACTCTTTGTTTAATGCTTCTTTATAATTGCATTGTGCTACAAAGCTTACGTCTGCTACATCATGTTGCTCTCCACCCTGGAATACTGCTTTTATTTTCTTTGGTAAGTAAAATTTTTCTTTGTTTTCTTTGCCAACTTTTTTTGGAGTACAATCTACAATAACATCTGATTCTTCAATTAAATTATTAATATCTCCTGCAATTTTTATTCCTTTTTCTTCAAAAAGTTCTTTTCCATCTGCAGTAAAAATCTTAAGTCCGCGATCATCAGCTATTTTAACTTTCCAATTATAGTTATGTGCTGTTATTCCTGCTAATTTCATGTCTTTTTGTAATAAGACTGTATCAGCAACTCTTTTACCAATAGTACCATAACCCACAACACCTACTTTTATTGACATGGTATCACATTTTGAACAGTTTTATCTTATTTTCAACAACTTTTTGAACAGCAGGAACTGTTGCGTTCAATATTTTATATGGGACTTTTTGTTTTTTGTCTTTATTTAAAGTTTCCCTTAAAGCTTTTGCAAATGCTATTCTCATTTCGGTATTAACATTTATTTTTGCTATTCCAAACTTTATTGCTTTGATTATATCTTTATCAGCTATTCCTGAACCTCCGTGTAAAACTAAAGGGATTTTTATTTTTTTGTGTATTTGTTTTAATCTGTTAAAATCAAGTTTTGGAACACCTTTCCAAACACCATGAACATTTCCAATTGAAATAGCTAAAGCATTTATATTTGTTTTTTCCACAAATTCTTTTGCTAAATCAGGAGAAGTCATAAGTTCTTCTTTAACAACTTCAGAATATTTTTGTTGGTGTAATGTTGAGCTTCCGGAAATACTTCCTAGTTCTCCTTCAACCCATATTTTATTTTTTGCAAAGTTGACTACTTTTTTTGTAAGTTTGGTGTTTTGTTCAAACTTTTTGCTAGAAGCATCGATATGTACTGAAGGATAGCCAGATTTAATGCAATGTTTTACTGTTTCAAAATCTTTTCCATGGTCCAGATGTAATGTAATATTGTTTTTTGTTTTGTTTCCCAAAGATTTTACAACTGCAACTGCATTTTCTGGTCCAAAGTGTGTTAGTTCTCCTTGTGATGTGCTTAGGATAATATCTGATTTTGTTTTTAAGCTAGCTTGGAATATTGCGTTTATAATTTCAATTGTAGAGAAGTTAAAAGCACCAACCGCATATTTTTGTTTATAGGCTTTGATTAAAATTTGCTTCATTGGGGCAAACATTTTTTTTTTTTTTATTCCCTTATCTTAAATTTTGGATCTAATTTTTTTAGTTTTTCTTTGATACCGCCATATTCCAATTCATTCATTCCGAGCATTGCATTACCAAAGAAACCCTGTTCCCTAATGCTGACTGCTTTGTGTGCTGCTTTGTCTCTGACAAAATCCCAGAAATGGTGATCAAATAAGTCAACAGCTTCTGTTAGTTTTCCATTTTGAACACAGAATCCTAAGGCAGATACAATTGGCGGCCCATCAAAAAAACTGATTGTTGCATTATGTCTTACAGGCATTAATGGTCCTGTATGTGATCCTCTCATGAATCCTGCAACAAAATGACATGTTTCATATGGTGATAATAATTCTCCTGTTGCTGGGAATTCTCCCTGGACTCTTGCTATTAATATCGGGTCGTCTTTTCCTGTGTATATTCCTGCAATATTATGTAAGCGTGTTGTGGAGATTGATGCTGCTTGTTCTCCTGAACTTCTTGAAAAAACTTTTTCTATAACATATCTGTCTGTTTCTCTTAACAAACAAGCAATATCATATAAATCTTCTGGTGTGTTTAATTCAATGACTCTGTCTCCTTCTGTGTTTGCAACATCCATTATAACAAATTTGAAGCCTTTAGCCATTTTTGGGCTTAGCATTAATCCTGAGTTGTGCATTGGATCTGAAAAACCAAGATATACTGGAAGATTGTAAGCTCCTGGGTCTGTTTTGTCTGCTGCAAAAATCACAAAGGGTTCATTTGGTCTTTCATCAAATTCTAATTCAGCTACTGCTGGACCCATTCCTTTAACATTTCCTGAAAATGAATCTTTTAATAAGTCTTGTCCTGCTCCGTAAAGTCCTTGTTCTTTAGCTACATTAGTTCCTGCTATAAAAGCATCCCATGCAAGTTTGTGTATTGCTTCGTTGTCTTTGCCTTTATCGTGTGTCATCAATATTGCTATATCATCTCCTGTATGGAAAATGAAATTATCTATTATTATGTCTGATTTTTTTATAAAGTCTTTAACTGTCTGAATGACTTTTTCACTTGGTTTGACATGGCCACCAATAGAACCTATATCTGCTTTAATTAAACTTAAAGTTGTTTTCATTCTTATCCCCCTTTAAATTTTACGACGGTATTTCACTTAGAGTAAGAATATATAAAGATTGTGGTTTTATAAATGATTTTCCACAGGAAGTCAAGGGGGCTTATAAAGTAGAAAATAACCATTTAAAAAGGGAAGTATTTATAAATAAGTGATTATTTATAAAGTTTATAAATAAAACTTATATTGGGGGTCAAAAAATGACTAAAAAAACCTTTAAAAACATAAAAGTGGTTAATATCGTGGTTAGTACTAATTTAAAGCACGATATACCTCTTGAAAAGATGGCTGCAACGTTATCTAATACTGAATACAACCCGGAACAGTTTCCTGGCCTTGTAATTAGGATAAAAGAGCCTAAAACGTCTGCTTTAATATTCAGCAGTGGTAAAGTTGTTTGTACGGGGGCTAGAACCATGACAGATGTGCGTGAGAGTATCAAGAAAATCATTAAGAGCCTTGAAAAAATTAAGGTTAAGATTACTATAACGCCTGAAATTACAATACAGAATATTGTAGCTAGTGGTTCAATTGGAATGGCCCTTAATCTTAATACATTGGCTATGAAACTAGAGAATACAGAGTATGAACCAGAACAGTTTCCAGGTTTAGTGTATAAATTAGTGGAAGCAAAAGCAACTTTCCTGTTATTCAGCAATGGAAAGGTTGTTTGTACTGGGACAAAATCAGAAAAAGAAGTTCATATCGCTTTAGATATGTTGATTGCTAATTTGAAGAAGATTAAGAAGTAGTTTTTTTTTGTTTTTATTTTATTTCATAGATAATTTTATCTAATTTGGGGGAGATGAAATGGTTGTAGTAGATCAGATTAAGAAGTTTCAGGAGTTTCTTGAAGATAGTTATCTAGATTTATTGTCTGAAAAGATAAGAAAAGGAGAGAAGTTTCTTGTTGTAGATTTTCAAAAATTAGCTAGTTTTGATCCTGGTTTAGCTGATACCTTATTAGAGGAACCTGAAGATTCTATAAAATCTGCTGAGCTTGCTTTAGAAAATTTTGATTTAGGTGATGTAAAAAGTTTTAGAATAAGATTTACTAATCTGCCAAAAAGCCAAGAAATAATGGTTAGAGATATCAGAAGCAGCCATATAGGGGGGTTTGTTTCGGTTCGTGGAGTAGTAAGGCAAAAGTCTGATGTCAGGCCACAGGTTACTACAGCAAGGTTTGAATGTCCTGCTTGCGGTCAGATTATAACAGTTTTACAGCTGGATTCTGCTTTCAAAGAACCAACAAAGTGTAGCTGTGGGAGGAAAGGTAAGTTTAGATTATTGAGCAAGGAATTGGTTGATGCTCAGGGTATTGTTTTAGAAGAGGTTCCTGAAGAATTAGAAGGAGGATCACAACCAAAAAGGATAAACATACTTTTAAAAAATGATTTAGTTAGCCCAATGAGTGAGAGAAAAACACAGCCCGGCTCTAAGATATTAGTTATGGGCGTTATAAACGAGGTTCCAATAATTTTAAGGTCTGGAAGCAAATCAACTAGATCTGATTTAATAATTGAAGCAAATTATGTTGAATCAGTGGAAGAAACTTTTTATGATATAGGGATCACAAAAAAAGAGGAAAAAGAGATTAAGGATCTGGCTAAGGACCCTAAACTACTTAAGAAATTAGTTAATTCTGTAGCTCCTTCAATTTTTGGTTATGATAAAATAAAAGAGGCTTTAGTATTACAATTAGCAGGAGGGGTCCAAAAAACAAGAGCAGACGGAAGTTTTGTTAGGGGAGATATGCATGTTTTGTTAGTAGGAGATCCTGGTGCAGGCAAGACTCAGTTATTGAAAAGGGTGGGGTTAATTGCACCAAAAGGAAGATATATTTCTGGAAAGGGCGTCAGTGCTGCTGGTTTAACTGCTACTGTTGTTAAAGATGAGTTTTTGAGAGGCTGGAGTTTAGAGGCAGGAGCGATGGTTTTAGCTTCTAATGGAATTTGTTGTATTGATGAGTTAGATAAGATGGGTGTGGAAGATAGGGCTGCAATGCATGAAGCACTGGAAAGCCAGACTATCAGTATATCAAAAGCAAATATTCAAGCAACACTATTGGCAAGAACTACTGTTCTAGCTGCAGCAAATCCCAAGTTTGGGAGGTTTGATCCATATGAAGTATTAGCAAAGCAGATTGACATGCCCCCAACATTGATTAACAGATTTGATTTGATTTTTCCTATAAAGGATTTACCTGATAAAGATAGAGACCAAAAAATAGCTACACATATTCTCTCTTTACATCAAAGTCCAGAACTGGAGTTGCCTGAAATTCCAACAAAGTTATTAAAACAATATTTGGCATATGCTAGGCGAGCGGTAGGTCCAAAATTAACTGATGGTGCTATAGAAGAGATTAAGGAGTATTATATGGAGATGAGAGCAAGTGAGTCTGGAGGGGAGGAGGGTATAAAGGCAATACCTATTTCACCAAGGCAGTTGGAGGCATTAGTAAGATTAAGTGAGGCTAGTGCAAGGATCAGGCTTTCTGATAAGGTTCTGAGGAAAGATGCGCGTAAGGCTGTTGAATTATTGAATTTTTGTTTGAATGAGGTGGGTATGGATCCTTCCACAGGAAAAATAGATATTGACAGAATTGTAACTGGGATTACTGCTTCACAACGAAGTCATATTTCAACAATAAAAGGGATAATCGCTGATTTAGAAGGAAGTATTGGAAAAACAATCCCTATTGAAGATGTTTTAAAGGGTGCTGCAGATTCTGGAATAGAAGATACTAAGGTTGAGGAAGTGTTAGAAAGACTGAAAAGAAGTGGAGATATTTTTGAACCAAAAAGAGGTTTTATACAGAGGATTTAAAATGCCGCCTGAGAGTGTGAAAAGAGTAGTAGCACAAAAAGTAAGTATAAGTGATGTGCTTTCTGGAAAATATGTTAAAGAAGAGGGGTGGGGTTCTAATTATGTTGTTTCAGGATATAAAAAAATTTCTAGAGTTAATTTGATGGCTGTTGTTTTGTCAAAGCCTGAGCAAACAGAGTCAAACCAATATAGTTTTTTGTTGGATGATGGTACAGGCAAGATTTCTGTAAGGGGTTTTGAGGAAAATAAAGGTGCTGAGGGGTTAGAGATTGGTGATATTGTTTTGTTGATAGGAAAAATAAGAGAATATAACCAAGAAAGATATGTGCTTCCTGAGATAATAAAAAAAAATATAGATATGGGTTGGGTTGAGGTGCGAAAGCTGGAGTTAAAAAAAATTAATATTGGAAGAAAACATGTAGTTGGGGAAACATATGTACAAGAGATTAAGGAAAACGTTGTAAAAGAGGAACCAGGGGTTATTTCTTCTTCTCAAATGGTATGTGAATTAATAAAAAAGATGGATACGGGGGATGGTGTTGATTTTGACGACGTAATAAATAATTCCAAATTAAATAATGCTGAAGAATTGATTTCTAATTTGCTCCAAGAGGGGGAAATATTTGAGTTAAAGCCTGGAAAATTAAAGGTTTTAGAATAGTAAAGGCGTGACATAAACTTCAATAAGTCCTGCAATAAACAAAAGTAAAACTGCAATTATAATTAAGTTGGTTGAATCAAGGATTATGTGTTCAAACTTTTTTGTTCTGAAATCCTGTCTTATTATAGCTATAGAGATTATGCTCCCAGCCATACCTCCAACAAAGTATGCTGCAATTTCAGGGATTCCGTGTATAAAATATCTTAATAGGCCGTAGGATACTGCACTAAAATATCCTCCAAGTTTTACAAGCCCAACACTATTACCTATACCACTCAGATTAGATCTAATAGCATTACCTACTGCAACTCCAATAACTGACGCGTTCCATGTTAGAATAAAGATCGCGCCTACACCATATATAAATGAAAATAGTAAACAGAATGTTAAAACTTTCATATTGTTAAAGAAGATCTTAGTAAATGTTTGAAATTGTAAAACTGCGTTGGCTGTTACTTTTGCGTTGATTCCTGTGATTGTTTCGTGTTGTATTGTGAATAGCTTTGCAACAAGTTCTGAGGGTAAGACGGTGTACCATAATGCTATTGCAACTGTGATTCCTAAAAACAATAAAATCAGATAATATATCACCTTACCATGTTCTTTGAGTATTGTTTTTTCTTTATCTAAGATAAGGGTTTTTTTTTCCTCGTTTTTTATTGCGCTATACATTAAAGGGGTGCATGCCAAGACTATTAGGAAAACTAAGATTAGGCTTGCTTGGCTTTCAAATATCCATAAAGAAAGAAAAATCGCAATTGACGCGTAGATCGAACCTAAAAAAAACATCTCCCATGGTTTTTTCTCTGCTTTTAATGGGTTGATTAATGCTTCAAGTACCATAGGTTGATTTCTAAGATATGGATTATAAATAGTTTTTGGTTTTTTTATGTTTCTATAGATACACCTTCATTTCTTATGGAAAATGAAAATTTGTTTTTTGGTGTTTTTTGTTTTGTTTTTTTGTATTATTTATTATATATATTATTATAAATATATTATATTATTATATATTATTATATATTATTAT
>CAZSMA010000002.1:0-39119 GCA_964608065.1 uncultured Methanosarcinales archaeon | reverse complement strand
GGAAGTTCCTTAGACAGAAAAATAAATAAAAAATTTATTTAAGAAAAAAAAAAACAAAAAAAAAAAAGAGCCTATCAAATACAGACTTAGCCTTAAACTAACACAAAAAATTGTTGAAGCTGTTAAAAAATTATTAGATAAGATAGAGTCCGTGATTAAAAACCATTTAAGTGAACTATCAGACTATCAGAAGAAGATAACTCATAACAAGTTCCTTATTTCTAACCTATACATGATTCCAGATGTAAACACAGATGTTTTCAAATCAACAGAAAACATTAAAACTTACTTAGGCTTAATTAATAAAAACAGTTTAAAAAAAATTGAAAAAAAGCTTGAAAATATAGCAGTTATAGGTTCAAAGAAACTAGGAAAAGATCAAATTTTACTAACAACATTCACTTTTAGCGAAAATAACCAAAAAGTTGAAAGATTACTGCATGAAGTTGGTTTTGAAACCTTAACAATTCCTTTTGAAAACAAAAAACCTCTTGAACTTATCAAAAAATTAAAAAAAGAAAACGACGTGCTTAATAATAAAATAAGAGCAATAGAATCTTCATTAAAGAAACTACAAAAAGAAAACGAGGAAAAAAACAAAATCTTGATAGAAGAACTGGAGATTTGCAAAGAAAAAGTAGACGCATTGAAAAACATAAAATCTGCTAATTCTTTCTCAGTTCTTGAAGCATGGGTGCCAGCCTCACAAATGCAGGATTTCAGTAAAATAATAAAAGAACATGCTTCTGATTATTATGCTGAAGTTGAAGAAAGAAAAGAAGCTCCAACTATTTACAAAAACAATTCATTGGTAAGACCTTTTGAGATGATTACAAATTTATATTCTCCACCAGTATACAATGGATTTGACCCAACACCATGGATTGCCATATTTTTTACAATATTCTTTGGTTTCATGCTCAATGATTTTTTCTATGGCATAATACTGGCAGCTGCAGGATTTGTAGCATTTATGAAGCTTAAAAAGAAAAAACAGTCGACAAGAGATGTTGCAGCATTCATACTTATTATAGGTATATCAACAATGTTCTGGGGGATTGTTTTTGGAGCTTATTTTGGAAACTTCTTCCAGGAATTAGGAATAAAATTGCCTATGTTTATAGATGGTATGAAACAGGTTATGCTTACACTGGGAATTGCCATTGGATTCGGAGCTATACATATTTTAATAGGATTATTGTCCGGTTTTTATGATAATATAAGGAAGTATAATATCAGAGATGCCTTTGCTTCTCAGGGTGTATGGCTTTTATTTATGGCAGGAATTGTATTTATTATCTTACAAAAATCAAGCATTGGATTGAGCTTCATGGGTCTTGCAGTTTTACTTCAGATAGTTTTCACATTTATATCAGCAGGGTTCATGTCAGCTTTGCTTTCAATATTCTCATTCACTGGATTCATTGGAGATCTCTTCTCTTATGCCAGGCTTATGGCTTTAGGAATAGGCACATCAGGAATATCACTAGCAGTTAATTTCATAGCATTTTTGGCAGCAGGTATGATACCCTATGCCGGAATTCCAATTGCAATAATCGTTTTCATAATAGGTCATACTTTCAACTTGGCTATGAATGGTCTTGGAGCTTTTATCCATACAACAAGGCTTCATTTCTTGGAGTTTTTCACAAAATTCTATGATGGCGGGGGCCGCGTTTACAAGCCATTCCATGCTAACAGAAAAGATACATATTTAGAGGAATAAATAAATAAAATAATGATAAACGGAGGTAAACAAAAATGGCAATAACTATGGGAACTGCATTTGCAGTGGGCGGAGCAGCATTGGCTTTGGGTGTAGCAGGAGTAAGTACTGCATTCGGAGTTAAGGCAGCAGGTATTGCAGGAGCAGGTGCTGTTGCAGAGAAAAAAGAAAACTTCAAGAACGCCTTAATTTTGCAGGCATTGCCTCAAACACAAACAGTCTATGCATTCATTACAGCCTTATTAATCTTAATGGGCGCTGGATTGTTAGGTGGTGGAGCAAAAGACCTTACCACAGCTCAGGGATTGGTTATGATGGGAGCAGGACTCACAGTAGCTATAACTGGAATCTCAGCTATTGGTCAAGGTTTAGTTGCTAGTGCCGGCATAGTATCATGTGCAAAAAACCCTGATGCATTTGCACCAAGCATAGTCTTTTCAGGACAGTGTGAAACACCAGCTATTTTCGGATTTATAGCAGCACTTATACTGCTAGTAGTTGGATTAAACGTACTTGGATAAGCCTCAGATATTTTTTTTTTTTTTTTTAAAATATTTTATCGGGCTTAAGCCAATACAATTAATTAGGTGACAGAAGATGGAAATATATGGAAATATAGATGGATTAAAACAATCAATAGAAAAAAAATACGCTGCAGAGATAAAAAAAGTAGATGATGAAGTGTCATCTAGAATAAAATGGCTTGAAAAAGAAAGTAACAGTGAGATTGCTCTTAAAAAATCAAGAATAGCTACTAAAACAGAAGCAGACATAAGAAAAGCAACATCAAAGATAGAAAGTGAAGAAAACTTAAAAGCTAAAAAAGAGTTCGAGCAAAAACGTGAAGAAATAATCAACCAGATATTTGATATAGCATTCAAAAAAGTAGCAACCACAGCACACAGCAAGAAATACATTGATTTTTTGAAAATAAACACACCAAAGAATGGATTCAGTATTATAGCAGATTCAACATTCTACAAAAAGTCTTTTCCAAAGACAAAATTAGAGATTGACAACACAATCATCGGAGTTAAATTTGTAGTTGGAGCTGTAACTTACGATCTGACACTTGATGGAGCAATAAACGCACAAAAAGATATACTGAGAGATAAGGTAAGCAAAGCACTATTCGGTTAATAAAAAAAAAAATAAAAAATGCAACAAGAAATATTAGTATTGATATTTGTAATTGTATTTACTGCAGTCATAATGATTTATGTAGTTAAAAAAGTAATGCCTGTAAGCTCTTTTATATACTCTAATGCCAGAATCCAGGGAAAAAGCAATATGCTGATAAGTGATCAAAGAATGCGTGACTTAACAGAATCAAAATCATTAAGAGAATTAATCAACAAAATAAAAGACTCTGACTATATACAGGAAGTTGATAAAGTCAATATAGATGAACTTGGAAAGATTCATTCTGCTCTTGAAAAAAGTTTCTTAAGATCAGTAGAAGAACTCCAAGATTTAAGCCCAAAAAACATAAAAAAGCTTCTTGAAGCATACATGATGTTCTTTGAAACAAAAATATTAAAGACAATCTACAGGGCAAAATTCTCAAACACAGAGTTAAATGAAGATCTTGTTTTTCCAATAGGAAATATAGATGAAATCACATTAAAACACCTGCTTGAAGCTAAAACAACAGCTGATATTGGAGTCACATTAGAACCAACACCTTACAGCAAAGTCTTCAAGCAAAAATATCAGACAACAGAAGAATTTGAAATAGCGCTTGATAATTTTGTATTGAACAATTTCATAGAACAAAGCCAGAATAAAATGTATGATGCAATATACATAGTTGATATGGTGAATAAAAAAGCAGACATACTAAACATCCTGGCATTATTAAAAATGAGGTTAAGAGAAACTGACAAAGAAAAGCAAAAAAATCTTTTGATAAGCACTGAAACAGAACTTTCAAAAAGATTTAATGATCTGATAAATTCAAAAGACTTAACCCAATTTGTTGAAATCTGCAAAGGACTTCCTTATCATGAAGCTTTATCAAATGCTCTTGAGCAATATAATAAAGACTCCTTATTAGCTCATTTTGAATATGAACTATTTAGATTTTACAAAAAATTTGTAGTAGGAGCTGAACTAGCTCACATTTTGGGTCCATACCCTTTATTTTCATTTTTAACAAAAAAAGAAATAGAGAACAGAAATTTATTTGTCATAAGCAAAGGAATTGATTCAAAACTAAAGCCTGAGCAAATAAGAGGTATGATAATATGATAAAAAATTTGCTAAACAAATTTTTTACATGTCAAAAATTCAGGAGGAATTTTTAAACATGATAATATTAGGCAATGCAGAATTTGCAACTGGAATGAAACTTGCTGGAATTAAAGACAGCCATATTATCAGAAAAAAAGAAGATGCTTTGAAAGTTTTAGAAAAAATAGATAAAGATGAATTCATAATCGCAACTGTCTCTGTTATCAAGCTTGCTCCTGAAATAGAAGAGTTCAGGAACGTGGTTAGTCTGCCTGATAATGTAGACGAATTTGAGAATACTGATGATTTAAAGGAAATAATAAAATCAGCAGTAGGTATTGAGATAAATATTTAACAATAAACTGAGAGGTAAATAAAAAATGGGAGAAATACTAGCAATTGCCGGTCCTGTTGTAAGGGCAGGGGGCATGAAAGGATGTAAGATGTATGATGTCGTTAAAGTAGGTAAAGAAAGACTTATTGGTGAAATTATCCAACTTAAACAAGATACTGCTACAATACAGGTATATGAGGATACTAATGGATTAAAGCCTGGAGACCCTGTTGAATCTACAGAAATGCCATTAAGCATAGAGCTAGGTCCTGGTCTGTTGAGATCCATCTATGATGGAATAGCACGTCCTTTGCCTGAAATAGCAAAACTAACTGGAGATTTTATCACAAGAGGTATAGAAGTCAATACACTGGACAGAAAAAGAAAATATGATTTTAAACCAACTGCTAAAGTTGGCCAGGAAGTAAAGCCATGCGATATAATAGGTGAAGTAAAAGAAACAGAGGTTATCACACATAGGATTCTTGTTCCGCACGGAGTTTCTGGAAAAATCACAAAAATAGAAAAAGGAAATTTCACTATTGAAGATACAATAGCTGTTGTTGACATAGGAAACAGCAAAAAAGAAAATCTAAAGATGTATCAAAAATGGCCTGTAAGGAAGGCCCGTCTTTTCAAAGAAAAACTTGCTCCTGAAATACCCTTAGTCACAGGACAAAGAATTTTTGACACTTTATTTCCATTAGCTAAAGGTGGAACAGCATGCATTCCAGGTCCTTTTGGTTCTGGAAAAACAGTCTCACAACATCAGTTAGCTAAATGGTCTGATGCGCAAATAGTTGTCTATGTTGGCTGTGGAGAACGTGGTAATGAGATGACAGAAGTATTGGATGAGTTCCCTAAGCTTATAGACCCAAAATCAGGCAAACCATTAATGGAAAGAACTACTTTAATTGCTAACACTTCTAATATGCCAGTAGCAGCAAGAGAAGCTTCAGTTTATACCGGAATAACTATTGCTGAATACTTTAGAGACCAGGGTTATGATGTAGCTTTAATGGCAGACTCAACATCAAGATGGGCAGAAGCTATGAGAGAAATCTCAGCTAGATTAGAAGAAATGCCAGGTGAAGAAGGATATCCTGCTTACTTGGCAACAAGGCTTGCCCAGTTCTATGAAAGAGCAGGCCGTGTGATTAATATAAATGATACTCATGGCTCTGTTTCAGTAATTGGAGCAGTATCTCCTCCAGGAGGAGACTTCTCAGAACCTGTCACACAAAACACATTGAGAATCACAAAAGTGTTCTGGGCATTAGATGCTCCATTAGCTTATAGAAGACATTTCCCAGCTATTAACTGGCTGACATCTTATACACTTTATACAAACAGTGTTGACCCTTATTTCAGGAAAATAGCAGGTAACTTCCCGGAATTAAGGACAGAGATGATGACATTGCTTCAGAAAGAATCAGAACTGCAGGAAATTGTCCAGTTGGTAGGTCCAGACGCACTTCCAGAAGAAGACAAGCTGATATTGTTCATAACCAAAATCATGAGAGAAGACTTTTTACAGCAAAACGCTTATGATGACACAGACACATTCTGTGACATAAAAAAACAGTATCTGATGATGAAAACTATACTGGATTATTACAATGAAGCATTAAAAGCAGTTAAAGCTGGAGTTAAAATGACAGATATATACAGACTTACTGTTAAGGAAAAGATCGCAAAAATGCGTTACTCTAAACAAATTGAAAAAGATGTTGGTGAAATCGAAAAAGACATTATAACTCAGCTTAAGGAGGTGATGTAAAATGATGAAAGAATACACCTCAGTTTCAGATGTTGCAGGTCCTTTGATGATTGTAGAAAATGTTGAAGATGTAGCTTATGGTGAACTAGTCAGGATTAAAACATCAACAGGAGAAGAACGTAATGGACAAGTATTAGAAATAAGAAAAGACAAAGCTATTGTCCAGTTATTTGAAGGTACATCAGGTATTGACACAAAAAACACTAAAGTAAGGTTTGTTGGAGAAACAATGAAAATTGGTGTTTCCCCAGAGATGCTTGGACGTGTTTTCAATGGAGTTGGAAAACCTATTGATGGTGGCTCGGAAATAATAGCAGAAAAAAGACTTGATATAAATGGCAATGCAATAAATCCGACAAGAAGAATGCACCCATCAGAATTCATCCAGACAGGAATTTCAACAATAGACTTGATGAATACTCTAGTTAGAGGACAGAAACTTCCAATTTTCTCAGGTTCTGGACTTCCTCACAACATGCTTGCAGCACAGATTGCTCGTCAGGCACAGGTTAGAAAAGGAAAAGAGAAATTCGCAGTAGTATTCGTAGCAATGGGTATAACAAACGAAGAAGCTTTATTCTTCAAAAAAGAATTCGAAAGAACAGGTGCATTAAGCAATGTTATCATGTTCCTGAACCTGGCAAATGATCCAGCTATTGAAAGAATCATTACACCAAGAATTGCTTTGACAGTAGCAGAATATCTTGCATATGAAAAAGATATGCATATACTTGCTATTTTGACAGACATGACAAATTATTGTGAAGCTTTAAGAGAGATTTCAGCAGCTAGAAATGAAGTTCCAGGTAGAAGAGGATATCCAGGATACATGTATACTGACTTATCAACTATCTATGAAAGAGCAGGCAGGATAAAGAATAGAAAAGGCTCACTAACACAGATGCCAATACTATCAATGCCAGACGATGACATTACGCACCCAATTGCAGACTTGACTGGTTATATCACAGAAGGCCAATTCGTACAATCCAGGGATTTGCACAGGAAAAAAATATATCCACCAGTTAATGTACTGCCTTCATTATCAAGATTGATGAAGAATGGTATTGGTCCAGGAAAGACAAGAGAAGATCATCTTGAAGTCAGCAATCAGATGTATGCAGCTTATGCACATGGTCTTGAACTTAGAGACTTAGTTGCAGTTATCGGTAAAGAATCATTGACTGAACTTGACCTTAAATACATGGATTTTGCAGAAGCATTTGAAGAAAAATTTGTAAATCAGGATTATGAAGAAAACAGAACTATTGAAGAAACACTATCTTTAGCATGGGAACTTTTATCAGCTTTCCCAAAAGAAGAATTAAAGAGAATCAAAGATGAATTCATTGACAAATACGGCAAAGACATAAAAAAAAGAGCAGACATGAAATCAAATGTAGGTTCAACAGAAGTAATGGCAGAAACAGCAGACACAACAACTTCAACAGATGTAGTCAAAGAACCACTAAAAAGGAAAAAGAAATTAATCTACTAACAAATGGCTCAGATAAAACCAACACGTATGGAATTATTGAAACTACGTAGAAAGCTTAAGCTAGCTGAAAAAGGACACAAGCTTCTTAAGCAGAAGAACGACGTCCTTATTTTGGAATTCTTTGGCACCCTTAAATCTATAAAGAAAATAAGAAAAGACATAGGAGACAAGCTGAAAAAAGCCCAAAACTCTTTGATAAATGCAATAGCTATTGAAGGTGAACCCTCTATTGAAAGAATTTCATCCAGCTTATCAGCAGGAACAACCCTTGATATGGACAAAAAATCAATAATGGGTGTTGAATTCCCGCAGATTAAGGATATTAAGACAGAACATAATGAATATGGCTATTATGGACAGTCTGTTGAATTAGACAATGCAATAATAAGATACAAAGAACTATTGCCTATGCTGCTTAAACTTTCAGAAAAACAGCTAATGTTGAGATATTTAGCAGATGAAATCAAGAAAACAAAGCGTAGAGTCAATTCATTGGAATATCTGATAATGCCTTCAATGGAATCAACAAAAAAGATTATTACATTCAAACTAGAAGAATTAGAGCGCGAATCTTTCACAAGACTGAAAAAAATAAAGGCTGCTATGAAATCAGATGAAGCGTCCTAATAAAAAAAATATATATTATTGGCTTATGATTGGCAAAATAGTTGCTGACATAACGATAATAATCGGTTTCTTTATTATATTCTTCCTTATTGTAAGGCGCTATCTCTTATAATGAATAAAATGTTCAACATAAAACCTTGTAAAACAAAAGCAGCTTATTCAGTTAAGCCCATAAAAAAAATAAAACTAGATCTAAATAAAATCAAAAATCATTTTAAAGTAAGCATATTCACTCCTATCTGCATGGTTATAGAAGAACACAAAGGTATTGTAGTGCACAACCATGGTGAAATTCTGTTCAAAAAATTAAAAGATGAAGCAAAAATAAAAAAAATAAGTGAAAAAATCTATAAGGTGGGTTCATGAAAGCGTTACTATTACTCTCAGGAGGAATTGATAGCCCTGTCGCAGGTTATTTGATGAAAAACAAACTGGATTTAATAGCTATACACTTTGACAACCAGCCATTTACAGACGAAAAATCTTTGGAAAAAACAAAAAAACTTGCAAAGAAAATTGGAATAAAGAAACTATACATAATACAGCATGGAAAAAACCAGGCTGAAATTATAAAAAACACAAACAGAAAATTCCAATGCATACTTTGCAGAAGAATCATGTTCAGAGTATCAGAAGCAATAGCTAAAAAGGAAAGCTGTAAATTCTTAGTAACAGGAGAAAACCTTGGGCAGGTAGCTTCTCAGACTTTAAGTAATATGGCAACAACTGATAGCGCAGTTAAAATACCTATACTAAGGCCTTTGCTCTGCAATGACAAGGTTGAAACAATGGCTATAGCAAGAAAAATAGACACTTATGAAACATCCATACTGCCAGGAATGTGCTGCAACATGGTCCCACAAAACCCTGCAACAAAAAGCAATCTTTCTTTTATAGAAAACGAAGAATCCAGGATTAATATAAAAAAGATAATTGATGATTCTGTTAAGAATTGTGAAATTCTGACAATATAAAACCCATAAATTTATATAGCCTTATTTAATTCTAAATTATAATTTTTATTTTTTTTATTTTTTTTTTTTGTCTAGGTGAAAGAAATGTTAACAGAAAAACAATTTGAAAAAATCAGGGAAGAACTTAAGAATTCTCAGAAGCCTTTATTCTTTTTTCATGATGATCCTGATGGACTATCTTCTTTCTTATTATTATACAGGTATATTGGAGAAGGAAAAGGTGTTGTAGTAAAGACATATCCAAGAATTGACAATAAATTCATAAGAATAGTGGAAGAATACAATCCTGACAAAATCTTCATCTTAGACATAGCATTAGTCGAGCAAGAATTTGTAGACAAAGTAAAGCGCCCAATAATATGGATAGACCACCACAACCCTTTAAATCTGGATAATGTCAAATACTTCAACCCAAGAACTAATAACAATGATAATGTTCCAGTTTCTTACTTATGCTATGAAGTTACAAAAAAAAATATGTGGATATCAGCTGTTGGTGCAGTAGGAGACTGGTTTATTCCAGACTTTATTGAGGAATTCAGCAAGAAATATCCCCACTTGCTTCCAAAACCAATGAAAAACCCTGGTGACATATTATACACAACAAAACTGGGAGAATTAATAAAAATATTCTCATTTATTCTGAAAGGAACAACACAGGATGCAATGAAATGCGTTAAAATATTGACAAGAATAAAAGATCCAAATGAAATACTGCAGCAAAAAACATCTGCAGGAAACTATATCTACAAAAAATACGAAAAAATAAAAAAAGAATACGACAGCATAATGGAGGATATATTAAGCAAAGTAACAGACGATAAACTATTAGTTTACACATACACTGTAAAAAAGATGTCTCTTACAGGAGATATATCAAATGAGTTATTGCATAAGTTTCCAGATAAGGTTATTTTAGTAGGAAGAGAGAAATCAGGAGAATTTAAATGCAGCTTAAGGTCAGGACCCAAAGTAAAGCTTTCAAAAGCATTAGAACAAGCCTTAGTAGGAATTGAAGGCTATGGCGGGGGGCATGAATATGCCTGCGGAGCCTGCATCAAAGACCATGATTTCAAGCGATTTACAAATAATCTAAGAAGATTACTTTAAAAAACAAATCTCCATAACAAATAAGCTACAACAACTATTATAATTATTGTAACTATTGGTTTTATCTTTGCTTGTTTAAATAGTTTCATTACATCCACCTCAAGGATACACAACACATCTGTGTTGTGAGGAATTGAGGTCCTCCTTCGTTAAGTTTTTCTACCATTTTTAATTATAAATGAGTGCGCATCGAATTTTCGGCGCACTCAACCATTTTTGCGGTATGGTTAGTGTAAACTCTCGTTGCGCGGAGGCAACGAAAATGGAATTAAAAGTTTTTAACCACGCAGTTGGTCAAAACTCATACCACTTTGTATGGTGCCCAAGATTTAGGCACAAAATTTTTGAGCACAAGGAACTTAAGTTCGCCTGTGGAAGTGTTTTGCAGGCAATCTGCAACAAACACAAATTTGAAATTTTTGAGCTTGAAATTGGCGTTGACCACATCCACTTGTTTGTTGATATTACACCAAATGTTGCAGTGTCAAAAGCTTTTCAGCTTTTGAAAGGCATCTCTTCACGAATGCTTTCCAAATCTTTTCCAGATTTGCTACACCATTATTACTGGAAAGGTGGAATGTGGAGTCGAGGCAAGTTTTTTCGTTCTGTTGGTAATGTTACAACTGATGTAATTAGGAATTACATCAACCAGCAAAATAATCCTAACTGTAAGTTTAATTTTAAAGCTTACATCAGGAATGCTCGACGTAACCAAAATCTTATGAAAGCACAAAAATCATTGTCTGGTTTTTGTGCCTGATGGTCTGTGCCATCATGCAATGCTGTGGGCTTCAGCCCACAGTAGGTTACTTTATCAAATATAGGATTAATTATTATATAAATGTTTCCAAACAATAACATTTATAAATAATATTCTAAATCCATACTACTTATGCGTTGGTGGTCTAACGGCTACGACTGGTTACGCTCGGTCGACACGCAATGTCCAACATAAAGTTGGACTTGCTCGCCTGACGGCTCGCAACCAGTTGCTGGAGATGACAATGGCCTTCCAAGCCATTTATCCGGGTTCGAATCCCGGCCGACGCATTTATTCTTACCACAACTTTTTTAAACTAGACAATAATATAATAACAATAACATGATAGAAAAAATACTCATTTTTTGCGCACATAATGATGACCATCTATTCGGTCTTGGTGGAACCATAGCTAATTATCTAAGGGAAAAAAAGAAAGTAAAGATTGTAATTATGACAACAGGGGAACAAAGCAATCCAATACTAAAAAAAAGAGAGGGCATTAAAGTAAGAAATGATGAATGTAAAAAAGGAGATGAAATACTAGGCAATCCAGAAACAGAAGTATTGGGATTAGCAGACCTCCATCTTGAAAAATTATTAAAAAGAAAATCATCGCAAAATAAAATAGCAGATATAATAAAATCATACAACCCTGATAAGATATTCATACACGGAGAAGACGATCCTCACCCAGACCACAGAGCTATAAACAAAGCAGTACTTGAAGTTGTTGATAAAATAGATTATAAAAAAAGTGTTTATACATTTGATGTATGGAATCCAATAAGGATTAGAAAAAGAACAGAGCCTAAACTGGTAATTGACACAAGCAAAACATTCAAACTTAAAATAAAAGCCTTAAAGTGTCATCAAAGCCAGAAAATAGTGTTGCTGATGCTGTTATGGAACGTCTACACAAAAGACTTTCTAAACGGATTAGGGAACAATTGCAAATTCGCTGAAGTCTTTCATAAAGCAAGGTGAATTATGAAAAAATTATTAATAACAACAGACTCCTTTCTTGATTTAAAAGATGGAGTTGCACGTTACCTGCACGAAGTCATTCCTAGAATCAAAGATAAATTTAAAATAACAGTATTAGCTCCAGAGCATAACAACAAATATCATCCTGAAAGATACAAAGGTGTAAATGTTAAATTTCTAAAATCCTTCAAGTTTAAGATAGCAGGCTACAAACCTGCCAAACCTTTCAACAAATTAATAAAAAAAGAAGTTGAAAACTGCGATATATTATGGAATCAGATAATGGGTCCATTAGGAATATCTGCGATTTACCGTGCATCTAAAATTAAAAAACCAATAATACACACAGCACATGTCATTGAATGGGAACTGATAAAAAACGCAATAACCAGAAAATCCATGCATATTCTGGTTGGCCCACACATCAAATCAATAATCAGAAGAATCTACAACAAATGCAATCTGATTATTTCCCCATCAAAAAGCGTTGTTGAGACTTTAAAGAAAAACAAAATAATAAGAAAAAAAATTGTAATACCTTTAGGCATAGACACAGACCTCTTTAAACCAACTGAAAGCAATCTGGAATTAAAAAAAAAAATAGGATTAGAGAACTACACAGTCATTGGCTATTGCGGTAGAATAAGCAAAGAAAAAAGCATTTCTACATTATACAAAGCCTTTCTCCGTTTAAAAAAAAAAAAAGAATACAATACTTTCTTGTTAATAGTTGGTTGGGGTAAGAAAAAGAATATCTCAAAACTTAAGCAATTAGGGGATGTAAAGATTACTGGCTTTGTAGATGATGTTCTGCCTTATTTACAGGCAATGGACATATTTGTATTGCCAAGCTTAACAGAAACATCGTCTTTAGCTACCATGGAAGCAATGTCTTGCGGTTTGCCTGTTATTGCAACTAAAGTTGGCTATGTAAAAGAATATATCAAAGACAAGGAAAACGGACTATTCTTTCCAAAAAAAAACGATTTAGTTCTTTCATTAAAATTAGAACAATTAATTAACAACAAAAAACTAAGACAAACATTAGGAAAAAACGCCAGAAAAACAGCTTTAGAAAGATTTAGTTGGGATATAACTGCTAATAATATTATCAAGACATTAAACAGCTTCTAAATCTTTAAACTAACAGCCTGGCTAATACCGTGCTCATTCATAGAAATTCCATACAGATTATTAGCAGCTGAGATAACAGAATCATTATGGGAAATAATAATATACTGGGCGTTCTCTGAGTACTTTTTAATCAAGCTAGCAAACTTCTCAGAATTATGTTTATCCAAAGCAGCATCAACCTCATCTAAAATATAGAACTTAGCAGGCTCGTGTTCCTGTATAGCAAAAATAAAAGCCAAAGCAGTCAATGTCTTCTCCCCTCCACTTAAACTTCTTATATCCAAAAACTTATTCCCTATTATCTTAACCTTAATATTAAGCCCACCTTCAAATGGATTCTCTTTATTTTCAAGATCTAAATGAGCATCACCTTTCTTAGTCAGTAAAGCAAATATCCTCTTGAAATTCTCTGTTATAACATCATAAGTCTGCATAAACAAGCTTTTTTTCTTTCCATCAATCTCATTCATCATCCCTTCAACAGCTTCTTTCTCATTCAATAATGTATCTTTCTTCTCCAACAAATTATTGTACTCTTTCTCTACTTCTTCATAGATCTCTAAAGCCCGCATATTTACACTTCCAATATCGTCTCTCATCTTCTCAAACTTTGAAATTTCACTTTTTAGCTCTTCCTCTGGTTTGGAAACAATTTCAACACCATGATACTGCTCAAACTCATGGTTCAAAGCACTTAGCTTAGCAGTGATCTCGGCCTTTTTTAAGGAATGAGTATTAACCTGTATCTCAATATCTCTGCTTTTAACCTGTTTTTCATCAACATCTCTTTCAGTTCCCTGTATCTCACCACTGAATTTATTCCTTTTGTCAAACAATGATTTGAATTTAGCATAGAAATCTTTAGCTTTCTCTTCTTTCTCAGCCAAAAGCTTTTCCTTATCTTCTAACACTTCTGTAGTTTTCTTGATTTCTTCATTAAAGCTTATTCCTTCTTTTTCCAGCTGTTTTATTATTTCAGTTGTCTTCCCAGTATCTTGCTCATACATGCCTATCTGGGTATCAAAATTCTTCATTTCAGATTCATATTTTATTATTTCCTCACTTATCTCTCTCTTTTTCTCCTGAAAAGCGCTTAACTCAGCCAATAAAACAGGATCTCTAAGCTGTGCTATTTTATTCCTTAATTCCTGTCTTTTTATCTTATAAGATGTAAGCTCTTTGTTTTTATCCCTTGTCTTATCCTGTAATTCAGAGATTGATTTATCTGTTTTTTCAAGGTCTTTCTCAAAATCTCCTTTCTGCTTTCTAGATAAATCAACATCACCAGCTTCCAGATGCAGACCTTTCTCAGTCTTTATTATCTCTCCTTCAAGATTTGCTTTTTCAGTTCTTAATGACTCAATCCTCTCTTCTAATTCCTCTCTCCTTTTTTCCAGTGTAGATATAATCTTTTTAGACTCATCAATCTGTTTTCCACATTCTTTAATATTTTTAGAAACCTCTTTTTCTTTAAACCCATAGCTCTGCTTTTTCCTCTGCCTGAAACCACCCTGCATAACCCCACTGACATCTGTGATATCTCCGTCCATTGTAACCATCTTTGCATTCCCTATTCCTAATCTTCTTGCAGTATCTATATTTTCAACAATAAGTGTATTTGCAAAAATATGTTCAAAAGCAGCCTTAAACTTTGGATCAAAAGAAACAAGGTCAATAGCAACTCCATAGCTGCCCTGTGCTTTAGACAATTTTTTGACTTCCGCATTTGTATTCTTTGCTTTTATTTTATTTAATGGTAAAAATGTAGCAAATCCCAATTTATTATCTTTCAAATATTTGATACAGTCTCTTGCAATCTTATCATCATCCACAACAATGCTTTTCAGCCTAGGACCAGCTGCTATCTCCAATGCCAAAGCATATTTTGAATTGACTTCTCCCAAATCAGCTACAGTCCCATAAACACCAGCTTTCTTTAATCCTAATATCTTTTTAACAGCAATATCCGCTATTATATTCTCTTTAATACCCATAGCCCTTGCTTCTAGTTTAGAAAGTTTTTCAATAGATTCTGTCATTTTTTTCCTATTCTCTGCAATCTGCTGGGATATAGAAGTATCTTCACTTAATTTTTTATTTAATTCTACAGTAAGATTCTTGAATTCATATCTTTTCTCTCTTACAGCATCTATATCATCTTTATACTCTTTCTCTATTTCCTTGACTTTCTCAATCTTTTCATCAATAATAGATAAATTATGCTCAATCCTGTCTTTCTGTCTCAATAAATTATGCTCTTCTTCCCTTAAACCTTGTATCCCTTTCTGCAAACCTTCAGAATCCTTGTCTAGTTTATCAATCTCTTTCTCCAGATCAACAGCAGCATCTATTTTGTTTTTCTCCTTAAATTTATTAATCCTAGTTTCAATCTCAGAACTTTGTTTTTTTAATTTATTGATCTCTTCTTCATACTCTTTCTTTGAATTATTAAGATCTTCAACTTTTTTATAAGTCTCCTGGTCCTCTCCTTTCAAATCCTTTTTTCTTTTATTTATCTTTTCTATCTCCTGCTTACATGTCTCAATCCTTGAACTATGCCTTGTCATCAATATCTTTAATGCCTCTATCTCCTTGTTAAGCTCAACCTGCCCTTTTTCTCCTTTTTCTTCTATCTCTTTTGAAATATCTTCTATTACTCCTTTCTTTTCCTCATTCTGTTTTTTTAATTCTGATATCTTAGAATTAAGTTTTTCAAGCTCTGTTTTTTTTCCTTCTATTTTTTTTTTTAAGTCTATCTCTATTTTTTCCTCTTTGTCTATCTGAATATTCAAATAAGAAGCATTATACTGCTTTATCTTATCACTCATATCCTTATACTTCAAAGCATGGTCTCTGTCCTTTTTCAATTCCTTTAAGTAAGTGTTTCTTTCTTTAAGTATTAATCCAGCATCATTTAGTTTCTGATCAACTTTCTGTAACTCCAGCATTGCTTTGTGCTTTTTCTCCTCATAAACCGAAATTCCAGATATTTCTTCAATCAACATCCTTCTTTCAACAGAAGGCATTTCTGTAAATCTTACAATATCCCCTTGTAGAATTATATTATAGCCATTAGGATCAATCTTAGCAACATTCAACAAATCAATAATCTGCTGTCTTGTCCTTACTTTATCATTTATTTTGTATATACTTTGCCCAGTAGGCCTTACAATCCTTGTTATCTTAACTTCAGGATCTTCTGTTGGAAACAATTTACCCTTATTGTCAAAATAAATACTAATCTCACCATGCTTTGCAGGCTTTTTACTTTTTCCACCATTATAAATCAGATTACTAGCTTTTTCAGCCCTTAATGATTTTGTTGAACTTTTTCCAAGAACAAAACATAAAGCATCTAAAATATTAGATTTACCACTACCATTAGGACCCAATACACAATTAAAGTCATCCCCAAAAACAAGTTCAGTGTGCTTGGCAAAGCTCTTAAAGCCATGCAGCACCATTTTATTAATTTTAGTCATGTATTATTAATTTCTAATATAGAACATATTTAAATTTTGTTGTTTTAGAACTCACTTAAACTTTTCTGGCCTTTTTTTTTCAACATTTCTTTATAAGAAGCCCAGTTTTTTCTGAAAATATCAGGGTATCTGTTATAGTTTTCTTTCAGAAAAGCAGCAGTCAATGGATCAGAAGGATAACCGCTTCCAAAATTTACTCCAATTTTTCTTTTTATCTTCTCTATCTCATTATCCCTAACAACTTTTGCTATAATTGAAGCAGCACTCACAATTGGATACAACTGGTCAGCTTTATGGCTTACAACTAACTCAACCTTCTTTTTCAAAAGCTTTTCAATATATTCTTTGTAAGCTTTAAGATTAGGACTTGGACAATCTAATATTGCTTTGTCAGGCTTTAAATTATTGATTATCTCTGCAGATTTTACTGCTTCCAACCAATTAAGATTCATCTCTTTGTCACTTAAAGCATTATCTACCTCTTGCGGAGAAACAATTATCACAACATACTCTTTTATTATTTTTTTTATTTTTTCAGCTAAGATTACTCTTATCTTAGGTGTTAAATCTTTACTATCTTTAACCCCAATACTATATAATAGATGCTCATCTACATCATTAGCTGCAACTCCACAAATTACTAGTGGGCCGATGACAGGACCTAAAGGGAAACAAAAATTTACTTATTAAATTTCTATTTTCTCCCCGCCTCATCAATCCCACAATTTAATGTCATATAACAACCACCTTCTTATTCACATGTATTACCTCCCAGATTTTGTTCTTACCTCTCTTTACTAATCTTAATTTCTCAAGTTCTTTAAGCCTCCTAAATGCAGATTTCCAACATATCTTAAGTTTACTGGAAATTTCCTCTGTAGTTTTATTAGACTCTTTCAATAAATTAAGATATTTTTGCTTAATTTTAGATACTATAATAACTTTTTGGTCATTTCTTATCCAATAATCTTTACTTTTAACTCTAAAATTTGATATTTCCCATTCTTTTTTAAGTATATATAATACATCATAAATCCTTGCTTGTGACCTATTAAATTTTGTAGATAACTGCTTAGAAGTATAAGGTTTCACTAAAGATTCTATTATTTTTTTCTTTAAATAATTATGTTTGTAATGTTCTTCTTTAAAATCATTATAAACCTTCAAAAATCTTGTTTTTTTGGTTGGATGTAAATCTGCTATCCTAATTTTAGCTAATTTATTCCAATTTTGTTTATGAGTAATATAATAATTCCTCTCATTTTTTACAAACTTATATTCCACTTTATAATAATCTAAAACACCCTCAATGAATCTGTTTGGATTATTTTGTGATATCCTTACAGTTCTGTTAGAATGACTACCTTCTTTAATATTACCTTCTCCAGCAAAAAACCCTCTTAGAACTCCTGCATACATTTCTTTCTTATTCTTTGATTTTTCAACTATATCTTTCCATTTTTTTACTAAATCAACAGAAGCCAATCTCCATATATAGTATGGTTTTGTAGCCCTTTTATCAACATAATAATTAATTTGAACATCTTTAATTGGGATTTTAATTTGTTTTTTAATTGAATTATAAACATATATTCTAATCTTTAGGTTATATTTTCTAAATAATTTACTAATAGTTTTATGGAATAAATCCACTAATTCCCAACAATTATTTGAGAAGGTAATCTCATGTCTAGATTTATTATCACCTTCAGCTAACCATAAACCTACACATTCTGCTAATTCTTTATTATATTTTATTTTTTTATTATCCATTTTAAATCACCAAACTTTACTCAGTTGAAACTATGTAAATGGTTTTCCTTTATATACCTCACGCACACTTGGCCAGTGGGTGTGAGAAAAGCATAATTTAATAGTTGAAATATCTCTAAAGTGATTTAAAATGTATAGGATATAAAAAAATAAAGACTACAGAAAAATATATAAACTAACACTTCCTTAATTCACATACAATGGAACCAATACAAATAAAAGGTATTAAAGAATTAGATGAAACTGAAATAAGCATCCTAAACAAACTAGCTAATGAATACTATGAAAAAATAATTAGAGGATTAAAAGGAGAGACTTCTATTATAATACATGTCAAAACACACAGAAAAAAAGGGGCAAGAAAAAAATATGATTTAGATATTAGTGTAAAAAACCCTTCTATCTCTTTTACATCAAGTAATACAACTGACTGGGACCTTGCAAGGACATTACATAAATCATTCAATGATATTAAAAGAGGAATCCAGCACAGACTACGTACTGATTCTAGTTATAAGAAAAGTTATGAATAAAACCTTTTTTCAGTAATATTTATAAATAAACCAAGTTTCCTATAAAGAAAGTCTGCCCATTTATAGCGGGAATGTAATTAAGTAATTGCTTTTTACACCGTAGTAGGGCAGATATTAGGGTTTTTACATCCTGATAGTCCAATCAGGAGTGCCCGATGGGCTCATAACCCATAGGTCGATGGTTCAAATGGAAATAACATATATGCTATTTCCTGAATTTCCATCTCCCGCTATTTTTTTTTTTTAATTTTTGCTTTATTCTATTTTAAATCACACTTTAAACAAGGTTTCAACTATCAAATTATGATTCACGAGAAAATCGTAGATTTTCTGTGTCCCAAAAATCTTTGATTTTTGAGGATTCTCACTAGCACTGGCCAAGTGCACGTGAGGTATATAAAGGAAAACCATTTACATAGTTATAATTAAGGAAAGCTTGGTGATTTAAAATGAAATATCAAAAAATTGATAAAAAATTATTAACTAAATACTTTAAAATAGTATCTTTCATTGATAATAAATATACTTTAAAATATGATAACGGAATAAATACAATAAAAATAAATATTCCTTTTATATTAAACGAAGATTGTGCCTCTTTATCTGGTTTAATGCCTGATGGAAGCCTAATTAGAGATTTAATGAGGATCTATTTTCATCAGAAAAAGGATATAACAAAAAATCATTTATTTAAAGATTTATTAAATAAACTTTTTTCTCCTTCAAACAAAATCTTTATTAGAAATAATCGTAATTGTTTTGATACATATACTAATTCAAAAACACTAGCAAGATTCTTTTATCATATTTTACAAATACCTAAATCTAATGAATCTATGAGAATTCCACAGTGGATATTTAAGTCTCCGGATTCAGTAAAAATTGCATATTTAAAACAAGCGTTTGACATGGAAGGAACTATATTAAAATCATTATATGAAATAAGATTTATTACAAAAGACAAAAAATTTGCTTTGGATCTACAAAAACTTCTAAAAGAGTTAGATATGACATCTCATGTAAAAGAAAGAATTGGTGGAACCCATAAAACAATTCAATATAGGCTTTCTATATATAGAAAAGAAAATTTCACTAAATTCAAAAAAATAGGATTTAGAATCAAGTTTCTTAGAGATAGATTCAATATGTTATTAAAGAAACATAATATTTAAATATTAAAACATCAAATCAACAAACAAAAATGAAGAAAACAATAATCTTGTTAACAATCTTAACAATTATAATAATAAGTGGTTGTAAAAAAGAAAACACCATTAATTACGAATGTATAGATCCACCAGAACTAAATAGTGATATGAAATTAGATACTGGACAAATACCTAAAGGAACATGGGATGAGAAAGAATGTCCTAGCAGTAAAAAAGTAGTTTACATAGACTTAATCAAAACAGAAGACAATTCAGAATGGAGAAAAGCACTGTACTGTGAAGATGAAAATTACTTCTGGATTGCAGACTTCAAGAACACAAGACTTAGTGAAAAAACAAAGTGGTATGGTGTTTGGGATGAAAGACCTTGTGCTTTAGATGAATAATTCTTAATATAATAGCCCCACTGGCCACTGGCCAAGTGTGCGTAAGGTATTTAAAGATAGAAATTCTAGAAATTGTTAAAAAAAAAGAGGACACGCAAAACTGTCAAATTAAGATTTTCTATTACATAGAAAATCTATTACGCAGTTTTACTCAACGCCCTCTTTTACCCCAAATAGGATTTTCTGATAAAATAAAGAAAATCTTTAAATTGGAGGCGATATGTATGAAAATTGAACTAAGTAAAAAGGATATGATTAAAGGCTTAAAGCTACCCCATAAATTAACTAAAGACTTAGCTTATATTTGTGGAGTTCTTGCTGGAGATGGTTGTTTACACTCAAGACCTAAAAAAGATTACGAAATAAACTGTGGAGGAAATCCCCACAATGAAAAAGAATTTTATAACTTAATTATAAAACCCCTACTTAAGAAAACTTTTAATTTAGATGTGAAGATGAGATTAATTGGTAATAAATCAACATATGGCTTTGTTATATATTCCAAAGCTTTATTTACGTTCTTAACTGAAAGAATTGGGCTTCCTAACGGAAAAAAATATCTAAACTTAAAAATACCTAAATGCTTTAATACAACTCAACTAAAAATTGCTTTTTTGCAAGGAGTTGCTGACACAGACTTTTCCTTAACTCTGAAAAAGACCAATAAACAATACCCTCATTACCCTGTAATATGTGGTGCTTCTAAAAATAAAAATTTTATCCTTGAATTAAACAAAATATTAACAAAACTAGGATTCAACGCGTGTCTCTCTATAGATAGCACTTACTATGATAAAAGATTCAACAAAATATATACCATTAGTAGGATAGAAGTGGTTGGACATAAAAATTTGGAAGATTGGATGACTAGAATTGGATTTAGAAACCCTAAATACTTAGAAAGATATATGAGATATAAAGAGCTTAGAAAAGCAAATGTTTTTAAATAACGATTTGATTCTACATACTGCCAGACATCACGCCGCGGTCGCATAGCCTGGCCATTGCGGAGATCAAATGACCGTAAGATTGCTAAGGTTACTGCAGAGATCCTCTGTCCGTAAGGGCACGAGAGTTCGAAACGACTGGTTACGCTCGGTCGACACGCAAGGTGCAACGTAAAGTTGCACTTGCTCGCTTGTCGCTCGCAACCAGAACGAAAGTCTCTCCCGCGGCGTTTTTATTTTTCTTTCTTTCTTTAAAAACCATAACATTTATACGAGAGAAATCTTCGATTTCTTCGTGTATAAATGTCCCGAAAATGCAAAGTCTTAAAAATCGTAAAACGATTTTTGAGAAACCAGAAACGCTTTGCTTTTCTCAGTTCATTTTCGATACATTTATAAATAGATTTATGACTTCTAAAATAAGTATAAAGGTGGTAAACTTGGCTCAATGGAGCGAAAGATCCATGGATAAAATTAAACAAGAGGGAAAAAAAAGAATATGCCCAGATTGCAGCAGTGAAGACATCGAATATGAAAACGGAGAACTGTTTTGCAAGAAATGCGGCTTAGTTATAGATTAAATTCTAATGCTTTAACAGAAAATATTAAATATACTCTTTATTTTTACTTTATTCTATGAAAAAGGTTATAGTATACTTGTTAATCTTAGCTTTATTAGTTAATATCTCTATTGCTGATGATTTCTATAATGCTGAGGAAGTAACTATGGATATATCTATTTCTGGAAATATTAATATCCATCCTAATGTAAATAATTATAATGTAGATTACCTAAAAACACAGTTATTCCTCTATCCTACAGAAACATGGAGGCAGAAGATAACTTTCTCTAATATACAGCCAGAGGCAGAAATTACAGATTCTATTAACTTTGAATGGAATGATGTTGAAGAAGAAAAACTAAACTTCAAAGCAAACTACCTAATAGAAACCAACCAGCAACTAAAAAAAATAAAAAAGAAAATTAATTTTCCATTAACAAACCTGCCAAAAGAATATGATACATATACAAAACCTACTGAAAATATCGATTCTGACAATAAAGAAATAGAAAAACTGGCAAACTCTATAGCAGCAGGAGAAGACGACCTGTACATAGTTACAAACAAACTAGCAGCATGGGTAGAAGATAACATAAAATACAACCTTAACACATTAACAGAGGAAATATCTCAAAAATCTTCCTGGGTTCTATTGAACAAATTTGGAGTTTGCGATGAAATAACGAACTTATTCATTGCTATGGTAAGAAGTCTTGGAATTCCTGCAAGATTCATCAGCGGCGTTGCATACACTAACTGGAATGACATGAATGATTGGGGATCTCATGCATGGGCAGAAGTCTATTTCCCTGACTATGGTTGGGTTCCATTCGACATTACATACAGGCAATTAGGATTTATAGATTTGTCTCATATCAATTTAATGCAGAGCACAGACTCCAGTGACCCCTCTACTAAATATGAATGGAAAGCGTCTGGTGTTTTAGTAGAACCAGCTAACTTAGATATTAATGTTACATTAAAAAGTAAAAAAGAAAAAACAGAGCCTTTAATTGCATTGAAATCAAATATTTACGAAGAAAACATAGGATTCGGATCTTATAATATAATTGAAGCAGAAGTAAAAAATCTAAATGATTACTACATATCAACAGAACTTTATTTGTCATCTCCAAAAGAAATCGAATTAGCTGATAAAAGCAAAAAATATATTGTATTAAAACCAAATGAAATAAAAAAAAAATACTGGTTAATCAAATTAAAAAAAGAACTAGATGAAAAATATGTTTATACATTTCCAATCAGCGTTGCTTCTTCAAGAGGCACATCACATAACACAGATTTCTACACATCTATAGATGATGTAATTTACTCTAGAAGTGAAATGCAGGAAATATTAGATAAACTGGAAGGAGAAGAAGAAAAAATTTATTCAAAAAACATAGAACTGGGCTGCAATCCAGAGAAAAATGAATATTACATAGATGAAACTTTAAAGATTGATTGCAGCATAAAAAATACAGGAAACATAGCCTTAAACAATTTAAATCTATGTTTAAAAAAAAAGTGTCAAAAATTTGATTTAGGGATATCGCAGGAAACCCATAAAATATTTTACCTTAACTTCTCAAATCCAGGAAACAAAGAAAACATAATAATCATAGAAAACAATGAAGTCTCTAAATTAGCAAGGATAAGTTACATAGTTATAGATAAACCAAACATTAAAGTTACAGATTTAGATTATCCTGATGAAGTTTCATACAACGATAAATTCAATATTAAATTTACAATATTTAAAGCATCTAAAACAACCCCTAAAAACATAGATATAGAATTCAAAGGAAAACACTATTCAAGAACATGGGAACTTGAAGCATTAATCAAAGAGCATGATTTTGTATTAGACCTAAGTGGGAAAGACCTAAATGCCGGAAAAAACAGTTTTACCATAACAATGAATTATGAAGATGAAGAGGGAAAAAAATATTCAACAAAAGAAGATTTTTATATCACATTAAGCAATGTTAATTTAATGCAGAGAATAATCTTGTTTTTCAGGAATTTGATATAGAAAGTATTAAATATATCTTAACTAAATAAATCAATTAAAATGATGAAAAAAAATACAGAAAAAATTGAAAAACTCGTTCCAGACACTTCAGTTATAATTGAAGGTTTAGTTTCTAAAAGAATAAAAAATAAAAAAATTATCCCAGAAACAGTAATAATACATGAAGCAGTCCTTGCAGAACTTGAACATCAGGTTAACTTGAACAAAGCTTTAGGATTCTTAGGATTAGATGAATTAAATAAAATAAAAGAACTTTCAGATGAATTGGGTTTTAAACTTGAGTTCTCTGGAAAGCGCCCATCTTACACAGAGATAAAATACGCTAAACTAGGGGAAATAGATGCTGTCATAAGAGACTTAGCTTATGAAGAAGATGCAACTTTATTTACAGCAGACAAAACACAAGCCAAGGTTGCTCGGGTAAAAGGCATGAAACTTATATTTGAAAAATTAGAGATGTTAGTCAAAAAACTAAAGCTAGAAAGCTATTTTGATAAAGAGACTATGTCTGTCCATCTCAGAGAAAATGTTCTGCCTTATGCTAAAAAGGGATTTCCAGGCAACTGGACATTTACTGCCATAAATAATAAAATATTAACTAGGGAACATATTGAAGATGTATCTAGGGAAATAATTGAAGAAGCAGGCATAAGAAGAGATGGGTTTATTGAAATTGAACGCCCAGGCTCAACTATTGTACAATTAGGCACTTTCAGGATTGTAATTACTAAACCCCCATTATCAGATGGTTGGGAAATAACTGCAGTAAGACCTGTTAAAAGATTAAGTCTTGATGATTATAACTTAAGTGAGAAGCTACACAATAGAATTGCAGAACAAGCAGAAGGGATATTAATAGCTGGTGCACCAGGTCATGGAAAATCAACATTTGCACAGGCCTTAGCAGAATATTATGCTTCTAAGGGCAGGATTGTAAAGACGGTTGAAGCTCCTAGAGACTTAGTTCTGCCAGAAAATGTAACACAATATGCTATAAGCCATGCTGATGCTCAAGAAATCCATGATATATTATTATTATCTAGGCCTGATAATACAATTTTTGATGAAATGCGTAACACTAATGATTTCAGATTATTCGCAGACTTAAGATTATCAGGCATTGGATTGGCAGGAGTTGTCCATGCTACAAATCCAATAGATGCTATACAGAGATTTATTGGCAGGATTGAATTAGGTGTTATTCCTCAAGTTATTGATACAGTCATCTTCATAAAAAACGGCCAGATAGAGAAAGTTCTAAGCCTTAACATGACTGTCAAAGTTCCTTCAGGAATGACAGAAGCTGATCTAGCTCGTCCAGTTGTAGTTGTCAATGACTTTGAAACAAAAAAATTAGAATATGAACTATATAGTTATGGTGAAGAAACAGTTGTAATCCCTGTTCTTGAATCAAAAAAAACACCCTCTCACGAATTAGCTGAAAAACACATCAAAGAACGCTTTAAAAAATATTCAGATAATGCTGAAGTAGAGATGCTGTCTGATAACAAAGCTCGTGTCTATGTCCCTGCTGAATACATAAGCAGGATAATAGGGAAACAAGGCAGCAACATTGAAAGAATTGAAAAAGAAATAGGTATAAGCATTGATATAGAAGAACTAAAAGAAACAAAAGAAGAAGAAAAAGAAGAAAACAATGAATTAGAGTTTAACAGCAAGATTAAAGGCAACAATATTGTCTTCTACCTTAACGCAAAATACCAATACAAAGATATAAAAATTTATATTGATGATGATTATTTACTAACTGTAAAAGTTGGCAAAGCAGGAACAATAAGCATAAGCAAGAAAAACAAAATAGGAAGAATCATTGACAATGCCTTAAGAATGGGTGAGAAGATTAAGTTAGTTGGTGGATGACGGACTCTTTCCCCCCCTTAAATTTGATTCAAAATTTTCTTTTAATAATTGTATTAAATTACCTTTATCATCTTTCTTAACAACTACAAAATTATGCAATGTTAATAAATGTTGGTTACATCCATTCATATAAATTGATAATATTGCATAATCACCTTCTTTACACTTAAGTTTACAAACAGCATATACCCCATCACCAACATCACTAAACTCAGCATCATGACCTTCTAATTTTTTCCATTTAACTCCTTCATCAATTTTCCTAACCCTATAATGTCCAAATAACTTTCTTATAATATCTTCAACACTATTTTTTTCATCTTCAATAATAGATCCTATCTGTTCTTTAGTTAAAATATGATTAGATAAATTCCTAGAATAAGGATTCTCCATAAACTCAGAGATATTATGTATTTTTGAGATAGGTTTAGAAGATATATAATAACCATCTTTAGCATTAATAATCTTAGTTAACTTCGGGGTAATAGGAAAATTACCTAAAAACAAATCAAATAAATAAGGGGGATACATTGTAATTTCAGAAGGCTTCTGACCCATTGTAATCATTACAATTACAATAACCTTTATATACTTTATTCATATTTTATGTTACAAATATACCAAAAATGGTGATAAAATGATAAAATTGAAACCAGATGATGTGAAAATCATTAGAGAACTAATAAAAAATCCAAGAATATCAGATAATAAAATATCTAAAAACACAAAAATACCTGTGATGAGTGTTAACAGAAAAAGAAAAAAACTAGAAGCAAGCGGTTTTCTAAGATATTATACTTCTTTTGATACAGGAGAACATGGAACAAAATTTTTTAACACAAAACAGTTATATATAGTTAGATTAAAAGAAGGCATAACAAAAGAACAATATCTGCAAACATTAGAATATGACAAAAATTTAAGAGAATTTAATGCCCAGTACATAAGCTGGTCTTATCTTGGAGAAAAAGAAGGCCAATTAGCAATGTGTTTTATTTTAGATGCAAAAACAGAATCAGACTTAGTTGATGAATTTAACGGCAAGATTATTCCAGACATAAAAGAAAAACTAGGTAAAGATAGTGTAGAGGATGTAACAACCTGCAGATTACACACTCCAATAAGATTTTTACACAATTACTTGCCTTTCATAAACATGGAAAAAGGATTTATGAAAAAAGACTGGTTAGATGAATGGATATTCATTGATGAAGCAAAATCAGATATAAAATAAAAAATAAAAAACAAAACTTTTATATATCTACTTCAAGAATCAAATTCATAATGTTAGACATAAAATTCATAAGAGAAAATCCAGATATAGTAAAGAAAGACTTAGTTAAAAGAGGAGATAAAGAAAAACTGCAATGGCTGGATGATTTGTTAGAATCTGATAGCCAATACAGGACTTTACTGCAGGAAGTGGAAAAGCTTAGACATAAAAACAACACAATTGCAAATGAAATTAACCAGTTAAAAAAGCAGGGAAAAGACATAAAAAAAAAAATAGATGAAGCAAGAGAACTACCTGCTGTTCTCAAAAACAAAGAAGAAAATTTACTAAAACTAAGAAAAAAAATAAAATTCTACTTAATGAGATTGCCTAACATTCTGCATAAATCAGTTCCAACAGGCAAAGATGATACTGATAATAAAGTTATAAGAAAACAAGGAACAATTACCAATCCTAAGTTCAAACTTGAAGCACATGGAGAACTAATACAAAAACTAGGATTAGCAGACTTTGAAACAGCTTCTAAGGTTTCTGGAAAAGGATTCAACTATTTGTTCAACGAACTAGCTCTGATGGAATTAGCATTGCAAAGATTTGCTATTGACCACCTGTTAAAAAAAAAATATCAATTAGTTGAAGTTCCATTGATGTTAAGACGCAGGCCATATGAAGGAGTTACAGATTTAGCTGATTTTGAAACAATGATGTATAAGATTGAGAATGAAGATCTATACTTGATTGCAACTTCTGAACATTCAATGGCAGCGTTATTCATGGATAAAACACTAAATGAAGATACGCTTCCTTTAAAATTTGTTGGACTCAGCACTTGCTTTAGAAAAGAAATAGGAAGTCATGGTGTTGATGAACGCGGATTATTCAGGGTCCACCAATTCAACAAAGTTGAGCAATTCATCTTATGCAAACCAGAAGATTCCTGGAAACTGCATGAAGAATTAATCAAAAATTCTGAAGAGATATATAAAAAATTAAAGCTGCCTTATAGGATTGTAAATGTATGCACTGGTGATATTGGAGCAGTTGCAGCTAAGAAATATGATCTGGAAGTCTATATGCCGCGTGAAAAAGCTTACAAAGAAGTTGTAAGCTGCTCTAACTGCACAGCGTATCAGGCAGTAAGATTAGGAATCAAGATCAGAAAAGGTGCTGATAAAGAATATGCACATACATTAAACAGCACAGCAATTGCAACTGGAAGAACATTAAGAGCTATTATTGAAAACTACCAGCAAAAAGACGGCTCTATTAAAGTCCCACTTGTTTTGCAACCATACATGAACAGAATAAAAGTGTTAAAAAATGGCTAAAATCCACGGCTTTGTCTATTTAATAATAGGAATCTTTGTCTCACTAGTCTCTTATTTCTCTAAAAATGAAGCATTAAAACTATTCATTTACATCGGATTTTTATTTGGATTTATAGGGATAGTAAAACTATTTATTAGCAGTCTTTCAAAGAAAAAAGAAAAACCAATAAAACAACACCCAAAAACATTCCATAAACAACCTATTCCTAAACAGAACTCTTATACAAAATACTGCCCCCATTGCAGAAATATAATACGGGTTTCTGACAATTTCTGTAGCAGATGCGGACAAGCACTAAGAAGATAAAATCAAATAAAACCTTTAATCTTATCTAATACTTCTTTATTATCAAAAACATCTCCATGACCTGCTTTAACTTCTACAAATTCCTTATTCTCACTATGTACAGAATCAAACAACTGCATTCCAAACTCAATAGGAATCCTAACATCTTCTGTTCCATGTATTATCATTAATTCTCCTTTATAATCTTTCAGATATAATTCATTGTCATAATTCTCTGTTAAAATAATAGATATAGGATAAAACTTTGCCCTTCTCTTTGCCAAATCAGCAACACTTTTATAAGGTGCTAATAAAAAAATACTGTCCACTTCTGCCAGCATTGTATGGTAAGAAGCAGGTCCTGTTCCCAAACTATAGCCTCCAATAACCAATTTTGAATAATCTATAGTTTTAATAAAATCATTTACATTCTCAACATCCTTTAATATCAAATTCTTGCTTGGCCTTCTGTCATCATTAGCATACCCTCTATATTCTACAAAAATATACGAATAATCCTTAAAAACATCCTTCAAAAAAGCATCATCACATGCACTGCCGCTATTAGAATGATAATATATCACTAACTTATCTGAATTTTCCTTATAATACATCCTGGTCCCTTTATGCTCTATTTTCTCTATATCTTCAAAACCATCACAAGAATAAAAATCACTTTCATCAGGATAATAAACTTCTTTGTGCTGATTAAGATATATCAGCAAACCTCCAATAAAATACGCAATTACAAAACTTATTACTATATAGCCTATGAACCTTTTTATAAACTTCATATGAAAAATAATGACAACAAGTTTTTATAAAATCATCGATTAAAGAACAAAATATTTAAACCCCTATTTATTCTACTCTTAATATGGGGGAATTATTCAAAAATATGTTAGGCAGTGAAGAATCTTTGTTTAAGAATGAGGTAGCTCTAAACTTTGATTTCCAGCCAAAATTAATTCCTTTCAGGGAAACACACCAGAAGATAATTGCTTCTTGTATTAAACCTTTATGCCAGCAGAGAAACGGCAAAAACATATTCATCCACGGAGAGCCAGGAGTAGGAAAAACAGTTGCTTGCAAACACGTCTTACAAGAATTAGAAGAAGAAACAGATGAAATCAACACAATCTACATTAACTGCTGGCAAAAAAACACTACTTACAAAATTGTACTGGGAATCTGCGATATCATAGGCTATAAATTAACGCATAATAAAAAAACAGAAGAGCTTTCCAAGATAATAAAAGAATACCTGAATAAAAAACAGACAGTATTCGTCTTTGATGAAATAGACAAGATGGAAGACTTTGATTTTCTTTACAGCATTTTGGAAGATATCTACAGAAAAACAATAATCATGATAACTAACTATAAAGAATGGCTTTTAACTTTAGAGCAAAGAATAAGATCAAGATTAACTCCAACAACTTTAGAATTCAAGCCTTATAATGCAAATGAAACAAAAGAAATTTTAAGACAAAGAGTTGAATATGCTTTCTTTCCTAATGTTCTAGAACAAGAAACCTTCAATTTCTTAGCAGAAAAAACATTTGAATTAAAAGACATAAGGTGCGGCCTGCATTTGATGAGAGAAGCAGCACAGATTGCAGAAGATAAAAGCAGCAGAAAAATCACTTTAGAACATGCAAAATCAGCATTAAGCAAACTAGATGAATTCAGTGTCAAAAGTGATAGCGAAATAGACAGTGATCTAAGATTTATACTAAAACTTGTAAAAAACAATGATGGAAAAAAGATTGGAGATTTGCATAAGATATACAGTGAAGCAGGCGGTGAATCTGCTTACAGAACTTTCCAGAGGAAAATCTCTAAATTAGAAGAAGACAAATTCATTACAGTAAGCAAAACAGAAGGCGGAAAAGCAGGCAACACTTCTATAATCAAATACGGCTCTACAACAAAAAAACTTACAGAGTTCTAACGAATTTCAAAACCATTAAATTCTTCTACAGAATCAGGATGATCTATCTTTACATCATCAACCCTTGCAATACTAGGACCTTTCTTACAGAATTCAATAAACTCTTTAACATCATCTTCATCACCAATTGCAATAACTTCTACACAACTATCTCCAGTATTCCTGACATAACCTTTTATTCCTAATTTATCAGCTACTTCCTTAGTATTTGCTCTGAAGAAAACACCTTGCACTCTTCCTGAAATAATAAGCCTAATTATCATTCTTCAATAATCTCAACACTTACCTTAATATTTTTATCCTTCAACTTATCAACTAAATTTCTATCCAAATCAAAACTGCTTTTATCAGCATTTATAGCAAAAGTCCTTTTATCAACAAAATCACTTCTTCTTATGACCATCTCTTTATCATCATTAAACCCAGGATTGACTTCAGCAGTAACTTCTTCCTGTAGATCACCAACTTTTATTTTAATTTTTATTTTTTTTACGAATCCTCTTAATTTATCCAATTCAAAATCAGCTTTTACACCAACAATACAGTTACCTTTAAGAGTTAAATCTTCATCCTTAGTAAACTCTAAAGTATTCTGATGACTACTTAGAATATTCTCATGTCCATAAGCATTAAAAGAATAATTCATGACTATCTTAACAAATCATCAATTGGCTTTGTTTTTTTCTTTGTTTCTTTACCTTTCTTCTGAGCTTCTTTCGCAGCAGCTTCTAAATCTACACCCAAATCCTTTAAACCTTTGATATGCATCTGCATCAGCTGCTCAACTATCTGCAGTATCTTCATCATCTCTTCTCTTTCCTTTGCCAAAGTTGATAAAGCACCTTTATGAAAACCAATTTGTTCATCTTTGCTTGCTTCTTGTTTTGCCATGCTTAAAAATCACCTCCATGATTTTTGGCATACTTGAAAATGCCTTGCATTTTCTGTACACTGGAAAACTTCGTTTTCCTCGTGTCCTGAAAATCTTTGATTTTCATGATAAATATCACCTATACCTTTAATTTTAACTTCTCATATTTAATAGTTTCTACCAATAATTATATAAATAACTATCTTTATCCAAAAATTATGACAGAACTATCAGGAATAACAATAAAAGGAGAACTTATACCTCAAGATAAATGGAAATCTTATATTTCATCCTTGCATAACAATTTTGAAGAATTAGAAACTAACATGAACAGGGCTAAAAGAACTCTGAAAGAAACAATAACCAAAGCAATAGAACTTAGAGCTAAAAACAACTTTGGAATATTATTCTCAGGAGGAATTGACTCAACATTAATAGCGTTTATCTGCAAAAAACTAGACAAAAACTTCACTTGCTACAATGTTGGATTAAAAAACAGTCCTGATGTAGAATATGCTCAAAAAGTAGCATATAAACTTAATTTAAAATTAAGAACAAAAATCTACACAGTAGAAGAAATCGAACCATTACTAAAGAAAGTTGCTTCAATTGTAAAAGATACAGGTACAGTCAAACTAAGTGTTGGTTCTGTTGTGTACGCAGCCTCAGAACTAGCAGCAGAGGACAACATCAAATCATTATTCTCTGGATTAGGTTCAGAAGAGATATTCGCAGGCTATGAAAGACATTGGTTAGCATATAACGGAAAATGGGAAAATGTCCATGAAGAATGCTGGAATGGATTATCATTAATGTGGGATAGGGATTTTACAAGAGATGTTCCTATATCAAAATCACTTAAAACTAACTTACTTCTACCTTTCTTAGATAAAGATGTAATCCAAGCTGCAATGAACATCCATCCAATGTATAAACTTAATGAATCTGATAAAAAAATAATCTTAAGAGAAACAGCAGAAGACTTAGGCTTAGACAAAGATTTCTGCTGGAGAAAAAAAAAAGCAGCTCAGTACGGCTCTTATTTCCAGAAAGCAATTGAAAAATTAACAAAGAAGAATGGTTTTAAGTATGTTAAAGAATATTTAAAGAGTTTGTTGTAACTTCTTCAAATTAGTTTATATGTAATTCCAATATGTCGTTGTCAGATAATTCTTTATCCATCTTTCTAAAGGTTTGACCATCAAATTTTGCTGATTTTCCCCATAATCTGGCAAATTTAAAATTATCTACAAAGTTTTTATGAAGCTTTGAACAAACATCCTTTATCGTGCAACCTCTAAACATTGTTAAGGGTTCTTCTAAATCTGGTTTTTTGTTTATTTGTTTGAGAAATATTCTTATAAATCTCATTTTGTCATAAATTTTTTTTTTTAACTCTTCAATTCCAACATCTTTCTCAGCTGAAATTAACACATCAGGGTGAATATCTTTTATTATCTTATTTAGTTTTTCTTTGTTAATAAGATCAATTTTAGTAACTACTGTTAAAGCTTTGGTGTATATCCTGTCACTTTTAATAACATCAATAAACTGGTCAGCATCAATGTCTGTGCGTATCACGATTTCAACATTATTTAATCTCATCTCTCTGGCAATATCTGAAATTGTTTTATGATTTATTTTTGTTAGTTTTACAGTTTCACTTATATTTACCCCCCCTTTTTCCTTTTTAATAATCTTAACATCAGGTTTTTCTTCGTTTATCCTAATAGAGGTTTCCCATATTTCTTTTAATATAGCAGGGTAATGTTCAGGGTTCATAGCATCAACTAAGATTAAAATTAAATCAGCAGTCCTAAGCATTCCAAGGACCTCTTTCCCTCGTCCTCTGCCAGAAGCTGCCCCATATACTATGCCCGGAACATCAATTATCTGGATTTTTGCAAAACAGTATTCCATAAGTCCTGGAACAGCTTTAAGTGTAGTAAAAGAATATGCAGCTATATCAGATTTTGCGTTAGTAATTTTATTAAGCAAAGTTGATTTACCTACAGAAGGAAAACCTAATATCACAACAGTACCGTCTCCGGTTTTTCTGACAGTAAACCTGTCATCACCTTTCCCCTTTCCAATTGAAGATCTTTGAACAGCCCTATCTTTAAGATTGGCTAGCTTGGCCTTCATAACTCCAATAGCGCCTTGTGTTCGTTTGTTGTATTTAGTCTTGCTTATATCTTCCTGTAATTCCTTAATCTTTTCATTTGCAGTTAATTTCTTTCTTTCTGTAACTTCTTTTTTCCCCTGTTTTCCGCCTTTCTTAAATCCTTTTTTTCCAGTCATTAGTATTAAAAAAAAAAAAACTTCAGAGTTTATTAAGTTTGTCAAAAACCACCCACAATAGATGAGTGGCACACTGGAAAATGCTTTGCATTTTCGGTGTCCCGAAAATCTTAGATTTTCAAGGATGTTGCTACATGTACAATGATTATTGAGTGGTTTTTGAGCATGAACTGAAAAATTCACATAGTGAATTTTTGGTTTGTTAGAAATGCCTTGCATTTCAAACACTCGGAAATATAGCACAATAGGTTTAGGATAGTGGATTTCATCCACTGGTTAGAAACCAGAGGTATATTTCCGACATATGAAATCATCATCCTTTAATACTTCTTTTCCATAAGATTTATAAACACACATAATATATCAAAATACTAAGATGGCGGATACACTACCAAGCATGTATGGGTTCCTTAAGGAAATATTATCAGGATTCATATCAAAAGTAATTGTAGCAGCTATTATTCTGTTAATGGGATTTATTCTAGGAAGGATAATTGGCAAAATAGTCCAAAAAGTACTTCATGAAATGGAAGTTGATAAAATCATAAAAAAAGCAGCACATATAAAAATATCCATAGAAGAGATTCTTAGCCACATAACAACTTATTTTATATATTTCATTGCTATAATAATGGCTTTAAAACATATTGGTTTGGCAACTGATGTATTGAATATAGTCTCATGGGCTATAATGATTGTAATCATCATCTCTTTTTTCCTTGGAATAAAAGACTTTATCCCAAATGTCATGGCGGGCTTCACAATTCACAGAAAAAACTTCATTGAAGAAGGAGACTTCATAAAAATAAAAAACATGGAAGGCAAAGTAATCCACATTAATCTGATAGAAACAAAAATACAGACAAAAAAAAAAGATATTATCCATATCCCCAACTCTATTTTAACTAAAAACGAAGTTATAAAACTTAACAAGAAATAAAGGAGAGATTATATACCTTCTAACAAACTAACAACATTCAATAATTGTGTTCTTGTATAAGGCTCCATATTCATATCATTGCTTACTTCTTCTAGAATATGCAATGCCTTATTAATCCTTAAAGATGCTTCTTTATTCTCTTTTAACACACACAACACTTCTTTAACACACTCCTTAATATTCCTTGGAACAGTAGAATCTTCCTCTAAGCTAGAAAGAACTTTAATTACATCTTTTATTTCCTTTTCTTTCATTGTAATCACTCTTTTTTGATATTACTCAGAACTTCCTCTTGTATTTTTTTTTGTTTTTCTTTAATACTTCCTTCCTGTTTTTCTATATTCTTTATTCTTAGCTCAATTACTTCTTTCTTTCTTTTCAGGTCTTTCTCTAGATCTGCCTTGCTGCTGTCCACCATTATATTGCCAACTATCTTATAGCTCTGTTTTGCATCCTTTAATTCACTTAAAGCAGACTCTATCTCTGATAGTTGTGCCTGAAATTGCTGTCTTTGCATTAAGAAATTTTGCACGTTTTGCTCTAGTAATTGCAACTGAGAAATCTTTTGTTCATCTTCTTTGCTCATTTCAACCATTTTATGTTACCTTCCTTAATTTGTTATATATAATAAACAATTTAAAAATTGAATTCACTGCAGCTTTTAAAGCAACATCATCTTTTGCTTTTATATTAAATTCCAAATTGTCTTTATTCTTTCTTAAAGTATAACTTGCTCTCTCCCTCTTTAAAATCTCTGGTTTGTAACATTTATATAATAAATCAGTATCCCCATACAAACAAACTTTAACTTTCATCTTGCTTTGAATTTTGTTACAGTACTTCTTGGCTTAAAAAGTATTTTTCCACCGCAATAAGGACACCTTATCCTTTTACCCAGCATCTCTTTTGATACTTTCTTATTGCAAAAAAAACATTTATAGTTTACCATTTTTTAACTTCTTCCTCTTCTATTTTTTTTACTTTTTCAACTTCTTTCTTACCTTCCACTTTAACAGTTTTCTTAACTTCTTCTTTTAATACTACTTTCTTTTGAACCATATAAGCTTTACTTGTAAATTTTGATCCACACTTATTACATTCCCAGATTCCTGCACTAATTCTTTTTACCCTAGGTTGTGTACAATATGGACATTTGTATTTTTTTCTACGTAAAGCTTCAATCTCAGCTAGTTTATGCTTTACTTTCCTTCCATATCTAGCTCCAAACCTTTTTATTGATCCTAATTTTACTTCTTCTGCCATTTTTAAATCATAGTTTTTTTTTATTTTATTTAAATATGGGGCTACCCGGACTTTCTCGATAGTTGCGAGCGTCAAGCGAGCTCGTGCAACTTTATGTTGCACTTTGCGTGTCGACCGCGCGTAACCAGTCGTTTCGAACCGGGGTCATCTGGCCCCAAACCAGAAAGGATAAGGCCAAGCTACCCCATAGCTTAATGTTATATAAATACATTATATAATCCCATTCTATAGGTAGCTTAATTTGTGTTTAGAAATAGTACTTGATTTATAAAGCTTTTGCTTTGCTATATATACAAAACTTTTATAAACACTATATAGATATCTATAAATAAAATGGCTTTAAGTGAAAAACAGAAATATGAACTGAAAAAATTTGTAAAACAGCTTATTCAATATAAAAGAACCCATACAGAACTGGTCACAGTATATATTCCCCAAGGTTATGATCTTAATAAAATCATAAACCATTTATTCCAGGAAAAAGGTACTGCAACTAACATAAAATCAACTTCTACTAGAAACAATGTAACAGCAGCATTAGAAAAAATGACTCAGCACTTAAAGCTTTTTAAAAAAACACCAGATCATGGATTGGCTGTTTTCTCTGGAAATGTTGCTGAAAGAGAAGGCCAACAGGACTATCAAGTATTTTCTATTGAACCCCCAGTTCCACTAAAAACCCGCATCTATAGATGCGATAAAGCATTTGTAGTGGATTTACTGGAAGACATGATGGAAACAAAAGAAATCTATGGCCTTATTGTTGTAGACAGAAGAGATGCTGATATTGCAATATTAAAAGGAAAAACAATAATTCCGTTGCTAAAAACACACTCTCATATTCCAGGTAAGCAGCGTGCAGGAGGTCAATCAGCTCCTCGTTTCGCTAGATTACGTTTAGGAGCAATAAAAGACCATTACAAAAAAGTAGCAGAGTATGTAAAAGAACAATTCTTAGGTAAAAAGGAATTAAAAGGAATCATTGTTGGAGGCCCAGGCCCAAGCAAATATGATTTCATAAATGAAGGCTTTATTCCAACAGAAATAAAAAATAAAATAATAGCTGTAAAAGACATTTCTTATACTGGTGAATTTGGCCTGCAGGAATTAGTTGAAAAATGCGATGATGTTCTTGCAAAAGAAGAAATTACTGCAGAAAAACAGATAATGGCTAAATTTTTTGAAACATTAGCAAAAAAACCAGCACAAGCCAGCTATGGAAAAGACGAAGTCATGAAGAATTTAAAGATGGGTTCTGTAGACACTTTATTATTGTCAGAAACATTGGATGATGAAACAATAGAGGAATTTGAAAAAGAAGCAGAAAAGATGAAGACAAATGTAATAATAATCTCAATTGAAACAAGAGAAGGAGTCCAACTAAGAGACATTGGTAAAGTTGCTGCAATTCTAAGATATGAAGTTAATTTCTAATCATGAACATCTCCCAAAAATCATTTAATCTCTTATTCCCAGAAAAACATTTAGCTAATTACGAATTCAAACTAAAGTACAGTGCAAAATTCAGCCCATATAATGCTAATGTCAAATACACTGGCAATAATCTAACATTTAACCTAAGCAAGCATTGGAAACCAATAAGCTCAGACATAAAAATTGGTTTGATCCAAAGCCTTCTGTTAAAGCTATTCAAAGAAAAGAAATCAACAATTAATATGGACATGTACAACATCTTTATGAAAAAAATTCATTTAGCAGCTCCAAAAACAAAATCAGATCCAATTCTAGAAGATTCTTTCAACAGAGTAAACAACCAATACTTCTATGGTTTAATAGAACAGCCAAATTTAGCCTGGAACAACTCAAATTATAAACTTGGCTCTTATGAATATGGCTCTGACACTATAACAATAACCTCTAATCTAAAAAACCAAGACAAAGAACTTTTAGATTATGTAATGTATCATGAAATATTGCATAAAAAACACAAATTCAAATCAAAAAACGGAAGAAACCATTATCATGATAAAGAATTCAGACAAAAGGAAAAAAAGTTCCCTAATAGCCTTATTATCGAAGAAAAACTGAAAAAACTGCCTAGAATACGTCATAAGAGCCGTTCCTTCTTTAGATTCTTCTAAAAACACTATTAAAACAAAAACTTTATAAACAACCATCTTTTCCTAAGAAACAGAACAAATCAAGGGGTGCTAAAATGTCTAAAAGATTATTACCATTGGCTGCAATGGAGAAAATATTAAAAAAAAGTGGTGCAGAAAGAGTTTCTGATAGTGCAAAAACAGCTCTAAAAGATGTTGTTGAAGCAAAAGCAGAAGAGATTGCAGCACAAGCTGTTAAACTGGCAATGCATGCTGGAAGAAAAACAGTCAAATCAGGAGACATTAAATTAGCAGCAAAATAGGTGATCACTATGTCAACAAAACAAGCCTCAGTAGGCTCATTAAAAAAAGGAAGTTATATTATTATAGATGATGTTGCTTGCAAAATAACTGACACTCAAACATCTAGGCCTGGTAAACACGGCCATGCAAAAGTAAGATTAAGCGCTGTTGGCATTATTGATGGAAAAAAAAAAGTAGTAGTAATGCCAGGTCATGACAGTGTAGATGTTCCAATAATAGAAAAAAAAAATTCACAAGTTCTAAGTATACAAGGCAACACAGCTAATGTCATGGATTCAGAAACTTATGAAACTTTTGATCTTGAAATTCCTGAAGAATTAAAATCTGACTGTGTTGAAGGCTCTACAGTATTGTATTGGACAATACTTGATAAAAAAGTAATGAAACAAATTAAAGGTGGAAACTAATGGTTAAATTTCCAGAAGCACAGGCAAGAATCTTCTTAAAGAAATTTGTATGCAAAAAATGCAAATCTGTAATTAAAGCTCCAAACCTCAAAGTAATCCAGGGCAAAATAAGTTGTAGAAGATGCAAGTCTAAATCATTAAGACCTATTAAAAAGAAATAAAATAAGTATATAAAGTTATGTGAAAATTATTGAAAATGTTTGAAGAAAAAATCAAAAAT
>CAZSMA010000001.1:16571-66759 GCA_964608065.1 uncultured Methanosarcinales archaeon | reverse complement strand
TTGGTTCTTTTGCTTAAATGATACCTCGGGCTTTAGCCCGATGGTAGTTCATTTTTTATTTGCTAGATTATGCTCCTCAATATATAACTTGATATGCCTTTTACTTCTGAAAAAACCACCTTTTACTTTGAGATAGAGGTCTCTGTGAATAGATTTTGTTATAATTTTCTTCTCTCTTAACATACTTAGGAAATTTCTCTGTAATCTTGCTTTTTTGATCCACCCTTTTTTTTGTCTTGTTGTTTTCTTACCTTTTCTGCTGCCAAAACCTTTTTGACGACCCTTTCTTTTTTGTCTTTTGTTTTTTCTTATCCTAGACTTGGAACTACCTTTCTTTTGGTTTATAATGATAGCATTATCTTTAATTAACCCCCTTATATCTACTTTTGTTATAGCTTCCTTTATTTCGTCCAGTCTTTCAGTATCAAACCTTATTCTTTTCTCTGGACAACCAGCAACTGCTGCTGCAAGTCTTTTTTGTAAATTCAGCTTCATTTTTTTTTTTTTTTTTAAGTTTTAAACCTTCTTAGTTAAAAGCTTGTCTTTTTCTTTTTTCTCTTTATCCTTTTCTTCTTTCTCTATTTTTTCTGTTAATTCTTCTTTGCCTTTTTCCTTTTCTTTTCCTTCTTTCTTCTCAGCTTTCTTTTCCTTTTCTTTCGTTTTTTTCTCTTTAACTTCTTTCCTCTTTCTTTTTTCGCCTTTCTTTTTTGCCAAAATATCTTCAACTTTTTTCAGATATTCTTCTGGGTTCTTGATGTTAAGGATTGTTATTTTTTTTTCCATTATTTTTTTCATCAAATTTATTTTCTTTTTCATTCCTACAGTGCCTGATATTATAACTCCTTCTTTTTCTGTGTTAATGTTATTTATGTCGTTATATGAATTAACCAATATTATCTTTAAACCCAATGGGTGCATACCATGCACTTCTTTAGGGCTTTTGTAACCTATTTCAACCTGTTTTCTGTGACCTCTTTTGTTTAATCTAATCTTTGACTGGATTCCTTTTGGACGCCTCCATTTTTTCTTTAATCTTTTCTTCTTTTGGATATCCTGTCTAATAAAAGCAGGTTTTTTTACCTTTACATTTCTTCTTACTTTTAGTAAATTATTAATATCACTCATTTTATATCTTTACCAGCTTTATTGTTTATCCATATCCCATCCTGAAATACCCTTGGATCTCTATTTGTGATTTTGCATAGTTTTTCTATGTCTGCAGACGTCTGTCCAGCTAAATTTTTATTTACACTTTCTACTATCACTAGGTCGTCTTCTACTTTAACTTTAACGTTTTCTTTTATTTTTAATACTCTCGGGGTTTTTTCTCCCAAAAAGTTTTTTACAATAAATTCTTCATTGCTTACAGAGACATTCATTGGAAAATGCCCTGAGCATATTTTTAATGTATACCTATAAGGTTCTTGTACACCTTTAATCATGTTATTTATGTGAGCCTTACATGTTCCAACAAGAGTTTTACCCCTTTTTGTTGCTTTTTTAGCACTTAAAATAATTTCATTATTTTTAATTTCGACGTTTACTGACGAATTTTTTTCCATAGTATTTTTTCCATCGTTGAAATCTATAATGCAGTCATCTAACTTAACTTTAACCCCTTCAGGGATTTTTACTTTTTCTTCTATTTTTCTTTTCTTTTTTGTCATCTTGGTTAATAAACAAAAGCAATAAGTTTTCCACCTAGCTTTTTTTTTCTTGCTTCAGTATGTGTCATAATTCCCTTGTTTGTCGATACGAAAATAATGCCAAAATCTTTAGCAGGCAGATATCTTTTCTCAAATTTTTCATAATCTTTTGATTTAACAGGGAATCTTGGTTTAATAGCTCCGCAGTTATTGATACGACCTATCAAATTAAGATCTATCATTCCACCCCTTGCACTGCTGACTTCATTATAACTTCCAATATAATGGTGTTCGTGCATTAAGTCCAGTATTTTCTTTAGTATATTAGATAGAGGACCTAGTGAACATTCACTTTTACCTCTATTTTCAGCATTCAAAATTTTTGATAAAACGTTTGCTAATGGATCATTTAAAGACATTTTTTATACACCTTAACTATATTTTTTAAATCCTATATCCTTTGCGATTTCTCTGAAACATTGTCTGCAAAGGTCTAAACCATATTTATCTATATGGCCTCCTTTTCTTCCACATCTTTTACAGCTTTTAAGATTTTTACCGCAGCTTCTCTCTTTTGGAGAATTATGCTTCAAAAACTTGTTCAGTTTTGCAGGTTTGACTTTCAATTGTTTGAATACTTTTGTATGTGAGCTAGTAGTCATGTTTCATCCTCTAATTTTAAATTAAAGCTTTTTTTCATAAATTCTGTTGCTTCTTCTTTTGAGATGCGGTGCTTTTTTGAAATTTTTTTTCGTTTATTTTTCCTTCTTTTTATCCTGTAACCCGGTCTTTCAAGTGTAACGCAAACTTCAAGACCTATTATACCTATTTTCGGGTCATATCTAACTCCAGGAATATCAATATATTCATGAATGCCAAAAGAAACATTGCCGTTATTATCAAATTGGCTCGTCTTTAGCTTAAAATCTTTTGCATCTAACAGCCTTTTTAGGATTTCTATTGCCTTTTTCCCTCTTAAAGTTAATTTACATCCAATAGGTAGGCCTGGTCTTAAACCCCATTCAGGAATTCTTTTTGAAGTGATGGTTTTCACAGGCATTAACCCTGTAATATTCTTTAGTAAGGTTATACCTTTCTCTAGTTTAGCATGATCTTTACCAGCACCTATGTTTAAAGTGATTTTCTCTATCCTGATATTTTTCATTACACTCATTTTTTATTGTCTTCATCTAATTTTATTAAACCTTTATTCTTACCCATTACGAAAACATAATCAAAAGGAACTTCAAATAATGTATTGTTGTGTTTGCAAATTATTTTTCTTCCTGAGATGTCTTCTACTGTACTGACAGTACCTATGTTTTTACCACCTATAACAAAAACGATCACACCTTTTTCTAACTTAAGATGTTCTTTTAGTTTCTGACTAGGAAGTTCTATAACTATAGAATCTCCAACCTTATAGGTGTCTTTATCAACTAAAATATTCCTGCTATCAAACAGATTTAATTGAGTTTTACCTTTGATAAGTTTTTTGCCAGTTATTTTACAAATCTTAATTTTTGCTTCTTGTTCGGTTATAGGTAATAATGATATTTTCCCTTTTTTATTTAGAATTATTCTATAATGTTCTTTTAATTTAGGTGATGAGATTGAGTCCATAAACCCTGTAATAAACCTATATTCTTTCCTCACTTTACCATCCACTAAAATTTCCTTGTTATTTAATATTTTTTTTACTTCTTTATTTGTTTTAGCATATTTTAACATATCTCTAATTATTAAATTTATAGGCATTCCCAATCCAAAAGGATGTGCTCCAGGAGCTGGCCTTGTTGTGAATTTTATCCCTTTCCTTTTTATATCCCACGAATTTGGGATAGCTAGTCTTTTTAAGTGTCTTTTTGTCATTTTTTATTTACCTTTCTGTCTAATATTCTTTGTCTTTTTTTATCATCTAAATTTAGTTCAGTAATCATCAAATTTGAAGGTTGCAAAGGGTATTGGGTTTTAGTACCATCTTTTTTTGTTACTTCTATCCCAGTTATATAAACATAATTTCCCTTTAAATCTACTTTTTCGATTTTGCCTATTTTTTTTTTGAATTGACCTTTCATAATCTTTACTTTATCTCCTTTTTTCAAGCCTAAAGATCTTTTTTTGTATTTTTTTCTTAGTTCGCTAGATAGATGTGCACTCATAAACTTTTGTTTTATATGTAATGGAGCGTTATACCTATATTTTCTCTGTTTCCTTGGCTTTTTGCTTTTTTTCCAGCTTATTGAAAATCTCTTCATTTTAGGCAATTATATTAGCTAATTTTGATATTCCAGGCCATCTGTCGCAAGCTTCTTTTGCTATAGGGCCCTTAAACAAAGTTCCTTTTGGATTTCCTTTATCATCTTTTAAGATAACTGCAGCATTATCCTCAAACTTTATTCTGGTACCGTCTGGCCTTCTATAGCTTTTTTTTTGTCTGACTATTACTGCAAGAACAACCTGTTTTCTCATTTCAGGACGGCCTCGCTTTACAGTAGCTAAAACCATGTCTCCGATACCTGCTGCAGACCTTTTACCTTTGACAGTATTATGACCTTTGACTGAGAATATTTTGATTACTTTAGCACCTGAATTATCGCATGTTTCAATACGACTTCCAACAGGTAATCCTCTAGTTACTTTTGCTTTTAAAGCTTGCATATTTAATCAACCTTTTTCTTCTTTTATTTTTTGATTATCATCAATTTTCTTCTTTTCTTTTTCCTTGAATTTTGATTCTTCTAATGCATCTTCTCTTTGTTTGAATAAGATGTCTGTTCCTATTTTTTCTATTATAACAAACTTCTTTGTTTTACTTAAAGGTCTACATTCACTTATTTTGACTTTATCGCCTTTTTTTGCGTCAATGCAGGAAGGATTGTGAACTCTTAATCTTGTTCTACGTTTTTCATGCCTTTCATATTTTGGAACAAAAAACCTTCTTTCAAATTCGATTGTTGCGCTTTTGTGAGCATCTGTATTTGTGATTATGCCTGTGAATAAACGCCCTCTGACTTTTAGATTGCCATGAAATGGGCAGTTCTTATCTTCGCATTTTTTTTCAGGTGATTTTACATTGATACCTATATTGTCTTTCATTTTTTTTTTTTCCTTTTTGTTTGATTATATTATTTCAATAGCTTCCTGGGCAAAGCCTGTTTTTACCAAAAATGGTTTTACTTTCTTTTTATGATCTCCTTGCAGTTCTATCTTGTGATCTTTCACTGTTCCTCCGCATGCAAACTCTGTCTTCAGCTTCTTTGACAAATCTTTCATGTTGATTTCTTTTTCATCAAGTCCTGTTATCACAGTGTATGTTTTTCCAAACTTTTTTTTCTCAATTTTTACTACAATTTTTTGGCTTTCTTTTGCGATTGTCTCGCAAGCACATAATTCTTTAGGCAGCCCGCAAACTGAACATATTTCACTCATCCTTTTTTTTTGTCCTCCTTGGTTTTTAAAATTGTTAAAATACGTGCTATATCCTTTTTCGTAGTTTTAATCTGACCAGGACTTTTTGGAGTGGTCCCAGTCGCAATTTGAGTATTAAATTTCATTAATTCTTTTTTTAAATCATCTAATTTCCCTTTCATATCAGCGTTACTCATTAACTTTAATTCTTTTTTTTTCATTTTTTCTTTTCTTCTTTATTGAGGCTTGCTTTTTTCTCCTCAACTTTAGGCTTCTTTTCTTCTTTCCCTTTTTTTTCTTTAATTTCTTTTTCAACTTCTTCGGATTCTTTATCTTTAAGTTCTTCTACAATTTCAACTTTTTTATCTAAAATCGTAACTTTATCGGGCAGCTTTATGTCTGGAGGCATTATACTGACTTTAATGCCTACCATTCCTGTTTTTAACTGAGCACTTGTATATGACCTTCTTACCCCTAATGCTACGTCTCCGCACTTTTTTAAGTAACCCGAATAAAATCTCCAGTTCTTGGCTCTTGCACTAGGTATTTTACCTGAGATTAGGATTTCTATTCCTAAAGCACCGCTATTCAAAACATCTGTCATAACCTTGTGACCTATTCCTTTGAACTTTGTACTTCCAAATCTTTCTAATGTATTAGCAATGCGTTCTCCAACTATCCGAGCATCTAAGTTGACTTCTTCAATCTCACTTATTTCTATTTGAGGATTTTCTAAATCAAATTTTTTCTTAAGGCTTTTTGTTAGTTTCTTTATACTCTGTCCTTTTCTTCCAACTATTAGTCCAGGACGTGAAGCATAAATAATTATTTTGTCTCCTAAAGGTGTTCTTTGTAATCTTGTATGACTATGACCTACCCTTTTCAGATTTTTAGCTATGAACTCCTGTATCTGAAATTCCTTCACTTTTTGTTCTATGAATTTCCTTTCGATCATTTTTTTTGTTCCTTTTTCTCTTGTGTTTTTGTTTCTACTTTTTTGACTTCTTTCTTACTGCTTTTTTCTTCAACTACAACTTCGACATGCGTTCGTTTCATTTTTCTTCTTTTTTGCCTGCCATAACGCCATTGTCTTGAGGCGTTATTAGCGCAAATATGTTTAATGAATAAACCTGATGTGTTAAGACCTTTGAATTGAGCATTAGCTTCAACAGTGTCAAGTAATTTTATGAATTCTATTGTTGCTTTTTTTGGATATCTTCCTGGGCCGTTTTCTTTTCTATGACCTACACCACCTGTGAATCTTTTGAATGGTAATGCCTTTTTCTCACTTACAACATCATTTAGCAAGTCTCTTGCTTTGCTTAAGTTCTTGTTTCTAATGAAATTACAAATCTCTATGCTGTGTCTTGTGGATATTGACAATGAAGACCCAATAGACTTAGCCATTGTTTCCTTATTGTAATCTTTCATTGAATATTTTGTTTTTGACATTTTTTTTTTTTTTTTAAAATCTCAAACCTTATTCGCTTTGCTCATAAGTTTCATTTTTGTTTATTTAACTGAGATACTTGCACTTGACCTTGTTGCTCCAACACCAGGAGCAGAGTGTTCTAGTCTTTTTCTTGTTAAAGCGAACTCTCCAAGGCAATGGCCAATCATGTCCTCTTCAATGCTTATAGTTGTAAACTGATTTCCTTTGTGAATTTTAATAACAATCCCTACCATCTCAGGCAGTATTATCATGTTTCTGCAGTGGGTTTCTATATTTTTTTTTTTTTGTCTGATTTTTTTTAGTAATATTTTTTGTTGATCAGTAAATCCTCTTTTAATAGATCTTCTTTGTCTTGCAGGTAGAAACCCCGTAAATTCATTTATATCCATTGATTTTAGTTCTTCTAATGTTTTTCCTTTGTAAGTGAATTCTTTTTTTGCCATTTTTTTTTTTATCTTCTACCCGTTCTTCTTGGAGCTATTTTTCCAACCTTCCTTCCAGGAGGAGCGTTTCTAGGAGATTGTGTAGGTCTTCCTTTTGCATGTGAACTTGATCCACCAAATGGATGGCTTACAGCGTTCATAGCTACTCCTGATACTTTTGGATAAAGCTTGTTTTTAGCCCTCATAGCATGATATTTATTTCCTGCTTTCAGGAATGGTTTTTCTTTTCTACCTCCTGCAGCTAAGATTCCGATTGAGGCTTTGCAGTCAGGATTGAAATTTTTTTCTTTTTTTGAAGGCAACAAGACCATTATATTACCCTTCATTTTTCCAGTTACTTTAGCAAATGTTCCTGCAGACCTTACGAATTTTCCTCCATCTCCCGGCTGTGATTCAATATTATAAATTAAAGTGCCTTCTGGAACGTTTTTTAAAGGCATTACATTTCCTGGATTTACAGGTGTTTTTATTCCTGATTGTACCATATCACCTACTCTCACACCCTCTGGAGCAAGCATTAAAACATCTTCTCCATTATCATATTTTACACGTATTAGGGGGGCAGAGTGACCAGGACACCCAATTAAATCAATAATCTTACCTTCTATATCTTTATTTTCCCTTGGATAATGTGCATTACCATAATACCTGAAACTTGGAGCCCTGTAAGTATGAGAACCTTTTCCACGTTTTTGCTGAATTAAAGATTTTCCCATTTACATCAGACCCATTTCAGTTGCAATATCTATTGCAGGTGTTGTATCACTGAATTTAACATAAGCTTTTTTATTTCCGTGCTGATCATTAAATGTGTTAACATCTATCACTTTTGCTTTGAAAATTTTCTCAATGCTTTTTTTAATATCGGCTTTAGTTGCTTTTTTATCTACAACAAACATCAGTTTATTTTCTGATTCCATCAACCTTATTGATTTTTCAGTTGATGTTGGATATTTGATTATTTTGTAAGGGTCCATGCTTGAAAACCTCCGGTTTTCGGCACCAACTTCGTTGGTTTTATATGAATAATTTTTTTTTCTCCAATAGTTCTATTGAGTCTTTTGTCCATAAAGTTAATCTTCCAGGCATAGCTCCTGGTGCTAAAATCTCTGCATTTAGATTATTGACTTTAACAACACTGATTCCTGGAATGTTTTTTCCAGAGTTTAATAATTTACAATCTTTTGAAACAACTAATAAAGGTCCTATTTTTTTCCTGTATTTTCTTCCACGCATTTTACCTTTTCCCGCTCTAACTTTTTTTTTTTCAGATCTTGCAAGTTCTTCTTTTAATCCTATTTTTTTTAAAAAAATTTTTATTTCCTTTGTCTTGCTTATTTTTTCAATTTTACTATCTATAATGAAAGGGAAATTGTCAGGAACTTTATGGCCTCTCTCCTTGACCATATCTTTGATGATTGTGGCAGATATTGCAGATCTTATTGCTTTCCTCCTTTCTTTCTTATTTATCTTTTTCCCCCAATTTTTTTCTGCTTTTGGAGGATGAGCTCTTCTTCCACCTACTGTTTGTGGTGCGACAGCTCCTACATAAAAAAATCTTGTTCCTCTTCTGGTCATTACTTTTCTTGGAGTTCTTGACTGGCCTATTCCATATGTTCCTCTGTACTTTCTTCTTCTTTTTGAAAGGAATGCAGAGTGTCTTTTACCAGCCTCTTCTTTAGCTCCGTATGGCTGTCTTTTATTAGCTTGTAAAGCATGAACCGCTCTTTTTATCAGGTCAGGTCTTATTTCTTCACTAAACTGACTAGGCAAAGTTTGTTCTCCTACTGAAGTATTGTCTGTGCCTATTATCTTTAGTTTCATTTTGTAATATGGGTTATTGAAGGAGCTTCAACTGGTGTTTTTCTGTTTGGATATAATGAATTGACCATTCTAATCAGTCTTTTTGTAGAACCATCCACAGAACCTTTAAGCAAGATATATTGGTTTTTAACAACACCATAATGTTTAAATCCGCTTTTTTGGTTTATTTCTTCAGGCTTGTCTGAAATCTTTAATAGCCAGCTGTTATAGTGAGTTCTTGTGTGATAACCAGTCTGGCCTGCATGTGCAACTCTATACATGAAATGGCCTTGTGCTTTCCAACCACCTAATGAACCAGGGCCTCTTTTTGTTTTTTCAGACTTACTTGCCCTTATGCTTATACCAAATCTTTTTACTGGGCCCTGAAACCCTTTTCCTTTTGTAACAGCATGAATATCAACTTGCTGGCCTTCTTTGAATATGTCTTTTACTGAGATTTCTTTTCCTAATATTGATTTTGCATATTGAAGTTTTGCTTCTTTATCCCCTCCCATACCTATCTCAAACATTTCAGGTTTTTTTTTACCTATGCCTGTTAGTTTTGGTTGAGTATAAACAAGGATTGTAATATCATCATAATCTTTGATATCTTCGATTTTTTTCTTTGTTTTTTCCGAGCCTTCAGAAGTCTTCGGCTTCTGAGCTTTAGGCATATTTATTTTTCTTTCTAGCTCTTTATCAAGTTTTTCAGCAAAAATCTCAGAAACAAGTTTTGAACAGGAATTATTTTTTTTGTAGAAACGAACAGAAGCAGCCTTTAAAGGAGGACATTCGATGATTGTTACAGGACAATTAATTTCCTGTCCTTTTGTTAATGTTTGTTTTTTGTTGTCGATAAAAGCAAGGTGTGTCATGCCAACCTTATAGCCAGCAAAGCCGAGCAATTTAGCTTCTTTGCTCATAGGCCAAGACCTGACTCTAGCATAATGTCTTTTAGCCCTTTTTCTAGGCCAATATTGCATACTTCCACTTCTTGGTTTATGTGCTTTTCCCATTTTTTATTTAGATAAGTAAAGCTAATATGCTTTTACTTTTGCATAAAAAGCCTTTTTGTGAAGCTTCTTGTAGAAAGACAGTTAGTTAAATAAAAAACTGTACTGAAAAGAAGCTACTTTTCAGGCTTGTTTTATGTGAACTATAACGTTTTAATGTTAAATAAACGCTACTTTTAGGTTTAGGCTAAGAATTCAGCAGTCATTTATAAAGGTATCGAAAATGTTTATATATTTTCGGGACCTTGAAAAACGAAGTTTTTCATAGGTTATTGTTTTTTACTCTTATTTAGGTAAAAAACTCTTCTTCTGCTGTAATTAACAGGATTTTTTATCTTATTGCACAGGTTATCAGGGATGCAAAATCTTAGGTCTTTATAATACATTGAATTGTCGCAGTTAGCAGGAGGTATTTTCTTTTTTTGTTGTTTATGGTAACGTAGTTGCCCAAACAAGTAATTATCTCTTAGAGGTTCCTTGTTTTTTTTATTCCATTCTTTGAGGAAGGATTCAATTTTATCATAACTCCAGCCAACAGAGCTTAAGAAATTGATTAATGTGAACAATGATCTTTTTTTTCCATCCTCTAAGTCACCTTTTATAATTTTTTTCATGCAAGGTGGGAAAAATTTTTCAGGCAATGCTGTTGTTGGTATATCATACGCTCTCTTTAGGTTTATTTCTCCTTTTTCTTCAGGATGGAATGCAAGAGCAGCATTCAACAGATTAGAGGCTTCATTGATTTTAATTTTGCTTTTGTCTAAAAACCTGAATTTAGACACTTTGACTTTATTAGGGTCAGCAAGCTTTACATCAAAATTTAATATTTTTTCAGGGTCTGTTGGTATAGAAGCTAAGCCTGATTTTTCATGAAGAGAGTAAGGTGTTCTGTAAAGATGTCTTGATGAGATTAAGATTGTGTCAATATCTATTATAGATGCAGGATTAAATTTCTTTATGTATTCAGGATTCTTGCAGCTGCATAATTTTTTTTTAAATGTCTCTTTTTTTATTTTCTTTTTTTGGTGAGGTTCATTGATAAAGTCAATATCGTCGCTGCTTAGGATGTATTCTTCCTGCTGTTCACTTTTTTTTTCAATTTTTTTTTCACAGCTAGTGCAAAACCAGTAACTCAGGTCATCAATACTTTTGCCCATAGTTTTACTTAGTTTGTTTATATTGATCTTGAACTTTTTTCCAAACTTTAGTTCATTATTTATAATTTTAACATGTTTTTTTCCAATATAGTCTAGAAGGTATAGGGCAATTTTTTTTGGTATTTCAGGAAATTCTGTTTTGTTTTCTTTTTTGAAAGCTTCAAAAGGAACACCTATATGGAATCCTTTGTTTCCTGAGAATTTTACTGAGATTGATATGATATTGTGCTCTTTTAAAGATTTTATAATAAGCCATGCAGTTATTTTTGATAAGTGCCAGATAGGGCTGTCAATGTCAATAACTAAATCCCATCCAATCCTTAGATCTTCAAGTTCTCTTCTTTTCATATCTGGAGTTAGTCTTAATGGGTTGCTCCATAGTTCTTCAGAAGCATGGAAGGAAGTTGCTCCTTGTTTTGCTAATTCTAATATATCTCCAGGATATTGCAGAATATCAGGTCTTTGACCAAAGCCTTTATCACCGAATTTTATAGCTATTTCTCTGTTCTTTGCATTAGCTATGATCTCTTCCTGTATGTCTTTTCTTTTGTAATAAGTCAATAAAGTGCTTTTATCAATCATTAAATAAGACCCCAGATATGCAAATGTTTAATAGTATATAAATTTATTTTGGTTCTATGGAAGATATTATAGATTATATTGATAGTTTAAAAGAATCTGGTAAATTGATAATTGTTGAAGGTAAAAAGGATAAGGAAGCTTTAGAGAAATTATGTCTTATTAATATAGTTACTTTGAGTAAGAAGCCTATTTTTCATGTTATAGAAGATGTAGCTGAGAAAACAAAAGAAGCTGTAATATTAGTTGATTTAGATAAAGAAGGCAAGAAGCTGTTTGGAAAGTTGAATTCAGGGTTACAGTACCATGGAGTTAAAGTTGATAATAAATTTAGAGAGTTTCTTTTTAAAAAGACTAAGTTAAGGCAGATTGAGGGGATTTTGAGTTATATTAATAAACAACAACATTTTTAAACAAATACTAATTCTTAAGGCGCTGGGGTTAAAATGGTAATAGCATATGTTTTAATAACTGTAAGGCACGGAACAAATGAAGAAGTAGCTGAAGAATTAATGAAATTAGAAGAAGTTAAAGAGCTTCATATATTATACGGACAGTATGACATTATTACTAAAGTAGAAATAAAAGAAATAAAAGAACTGGATACATTTATCTTCAAAAATGTTAAAGCTGTTTCTGGTGTTGAAGGAACTGAAACTTTGATAAGTAGTGATGTTGTTTAAGACTCATATTCTGAATCTAGAACTTTTCTTATATCTTCAGCTTTTTTAGTTCCAATTTTATCTACTTTTTCTAACTGGCTTTTTTTTGCATTGAATATTTTCTTTATTGTCTTGAATTTTTTTAATAGAGGTTTAGCTAATTTAGCTCCAACTCCTGGCAAGCTGCTTACAATATATTCTTGTTGTTCCTTTAGTGTTAAAGTCTTTTTTTCAAAGTGTAAAGTAAATTCTTTTCCTGTACTCTCTTGTTCCCTTTTAGCTATGATATTGATTAAAGCTGCAGTTTCTTTTGGATTTTTTGTGTTTACTATGGGGATTCCATAGCTTATCGTGATTGTAGCTAACATACCCCTTATAGAATTAGCATGCACATTCCTGACTGAAAAAATATCTTCTGTACCTTCTATAATAATCAGCGGACGTTCATAGCTTTGCTTTAACTGTTTTATCTGTTCAAGTAACCTTCCGTCTATGATGCTGCCGACAAAGTCATGCACTGTTTTTAGTTCAATACCGCATCTACTGCTTACAAGATAATCTGCTGCATCGAGTTTTTCCATTGAAATATTAAAACCAAGGTCAACTAATTCTCTGATAACACCAGCACTTTTCTCGCGGTGGTCTGCAAATATTTTTAGTTTTTCTTCTTTTGGAGTGTATTTCTGCAAAGTTGGCTGAACATTATATTCTATGTTTAGTTTTTTTTTTAAATTCAGCAAATGTTTGTGCATTTTTCTTTCTTTGTGGAATGCAGACCATCTGTAAGCTTCATCCCTTGTGTTTTTTGCAATAAGCATTATAACTCTGCCTTTTTCAAGTCTTCCTGTTCTTCCTCTACGCTGGACAGTTCTTATTGCAGAAGGTATTGGTTCGTAAAAAATAACTAAGTCAACTTTAGGGATATCTAAACCTTCTTCTCCTATAGATGTTGCGACCAAGACATTGAATTTGTCTTCTCTGAACTCATCTAACATTAACTTTTGTTCTTTTTGCGAAAGCCCTGTATCTTTTTTTCTTTGCTGTCCTACAAAGATTTTTGCTTTGATATTTTCTATCCTGTTCAGTTTTTCTTCAATGTCTTTTGCATTATCTCTATATTGATTGAAAACAATAAGTTTTATATTTTTATTTTTTTTAAATTCAGATTCTACAATCTTTTGCAGTTCTATCAATTTAGGATGCTCAACTTTTTCATTGTAAAGCTTTTGTGTTCTGAACAAAGCCGATTTGAAATAAGGGTCTTTTACAATGTTTTTTACAGCTTTGACATTAGTTGAGAAAGAATCTTTATACAGTCTGTCTAAGTAGTTGTGTAATGAAACAATTCCCTGAGATTCTAATAGTTCCAGGCCATGATAGATTTTCATAAGCTCTGCTAATACTGAGATAGAGTTCCACATCAAGAAGTCTTTTTCTCCAGAAGAAACTCTTCCGCGGATTTGTGCCTGAAGGCTTAACAAATCTTTTTTGCTTACAAAGTTAACGTTAGTTCTTCTTAAAACACCCCATTTTTTCAGTTTTTCTAATCTATCCTTTAAGAAGTTGGTTAGGTCTTTCTTTATATCTGTGAAAACCGGAGGAAGATCAACATTAACAAAATCTACTTTGATTTCCTGTATGTATTGTTTAACATCTTCGCTTTCAGCAGTCCTTACTTCAATATCTTCTATAAAAAGATTTTTGCATACTTCTTCTATTTTTTCCAGTTCAGCTCCAGGGGAAGCAGTTAGAGCTAATATTCTGGGATAGTTAGCTAGTTTGTGGTATTGTCTTGCAACAAAAACATAAGCATAGTCACCAACAGCCCTGTGCGCTTCATCAACTCCCAATAAAGAGACTTCTTCTAAGTTGATTCTACCTGAGATTATATCATTTTCCAGGCCTTGTGGTGTTGAAAATATTAATTTTGAAGTTTTCCAAAGCTCTGCTCTTTTTTTTGGCGAGACAAAACCTGTAAATATTGCAATCTTATCTTCTTCTAATTCAAAATGTTTTAAGAAGACTTGTTTGTATTGATCAATTAGAGGACGGGTTGGTCCGATGAAGAGAATCTTAGAGTTAGGATATTGAGTGAGACGATGTGCTGCTAGCATCAGGAAAATGTTTGTTTTCCCCATTCCAGTTGGAAGTACAACTAAAGTGTTGTTGCTCACAGCAGTGTTAAGAATAGTCTGCTGGTAAAGTCTAGGTTCAAAGTTCTTTATCATGTTCCCCCTTTTGCTTGTTAAAATTAATGGTTTAAATAATTAACTAATAATCATGTCCTGGAGCTAATATTTTGAATTTTAGATTTGAGAGTTTGTTAAGGCTTTCTTTGAATTTGTCTGGAACAGAAGTAGGTAGGTCGACTCTTCCAACAGCACCTTTGCTGAATATTGTATCTCCGCTGAAAAGAACATCTTTATAGAGAATGCAAACAGAGCCTTTAGTGTGGCCAGGTGTTTTAATTATCTTGAAATTTTCAGAAGATTCCAGTTTATTTAATTCAATATTGAATCTTTCTGCAATATCTTTGTTTAATATTGTGTTTAATTTATTTTCTTTTAATGAATTGATTGCTTCTTCAGAAGCATAGAATTTTGCTTTTTTGAATAAGTCAAAGTTTCCAATATGGTCATAATGCAAATGTGTGAATATAACTTTTTCAACTTTGTCAAATAGAATTACATTGCTCATGAAAGTCTCCAATATGTTTCTGGAAGACCTATTTCCAGTATCAATAATTGTTTTTTCATCTAATAAAACATACATGTTACTGTCTGCTTTTATTTTCCATACATTACTTGTTATCTTTTCTACGTATTTCATACAACGGAATACCACCAATCTGTGATTGGTGGTATGAGTAGTGCTCGAAAACCATCCATCATTGGTGGAATTCCGAGCATCAAAAACCACCGAATGTGTACTGTCACAAATCATACCGCCCTATTCTCTGATGGGTGGTTTTTGACAGAATTAATACTCTAAACTCTTGACATAACCTTCTAAATGAAGATAATAACTCATTGCGATTCCAACTAAGTATAACAAGATTATAATTTTTTTATTTCCATAAAAGCTTCCTAAGACAAATCCGACTAAGAATCCAAACAAGATGATTATCCATGGTGTTTTCATGTTTTCCCTGATCCTGTACCACACCCTGCCACCCATCATACCAGATAAGGTTACTACAACATAGCTTATAACAGCACTTCCTGCAAGTGTTGCAAGAAAGAAACCTATAACTAATAGAAAAAAACCAATTATTTCAGCCCAATCTTCCCAAAATCTTACCATTTTATCCAGAAGGCCCAGCAGGCCATGCTTTTCTTTCAACTGTTATTAAGTAAATAAACCATACTAATACACCAATAATCAAAGCCCATATAAAAGAGTATATGCCGAATAACAATATTAACATGACATATCCACCTATGCAGCCAAATAAAAACATTAATGTTAGTCTAGATGCAAAGAAGACCCTTGAACCGTCTAATGGTGGAATAGGGATAAGGCTGTAAGCTGCTATTGCCCAGTTTATTAAGAATAATTTGTTGAAAAAAACATTATCTAATGAGATTAAATGCAAGTTTACCTGTAAAAATTTCAGAATTGTAGCAAGTAGAATATTCGCTAACGCACCCATAAAAGCAATATTTCCAACACTGCTTAGGTTTGTTCCATACCTGAAGAACCCTAATCTGTGCTGAGCCATGTGGTGCAAAAAGATTCCTCCTGGAGCTAAAATCCATAGACTTCCGCGAGAAACAAAAACAACTATTAATCCAATTAACAGACCATACCACCAAATCCTGTATTCAACCTTAAAACCAAGATGCAACCCCATTATTTTCTGTCCAGCGTTATGCACAAATAAAGCTATTCCTACCATGAATATAGCAATAATCCAATTTTTTATGCCTATTACAAAGCTGAATTCAGAACCTGTGCCCCATTCTTTGAAAGAAACAATAAAAGCCAGAATAAGCGTAGAAATTATTAAAGCCTTAGAATCTTCCTTTGTAAACTTAAAGTATCTTTTTGTTTTATCTATTAAATCAGACCAACCGTACATAGGCATTTTAGATTAATCATAATTATAGAAGTATTTAAGTATTTTGGTTTTAATAATGTAAGAGGGACAAAGAAAGAAAATAAAAAAAACTTGAAAATCTAAAAATGGATTTTCGGTACCAACTACGTTGGAATTACTCTGCTTCTGATGAGTCTTCTTCAGGACTATAACTTGGGACTGCTGCTTTGCTGATAATCATTACATCTCCAATGCTTTTGACTAGTTGGTGTGGAACAATAACTCCTTTTGCGCTTCCAAGGACTTTGGTTAAGAATGAGCTTTTTGTTGCTCTTACTCTCCATCCAAATATTTTATTTTTTGTAACTATGCTTTCTTCAACATCTCCAAAATATTCACCAGTGTCAGTAAACACCTTCATATCATAAGTTTCACTTATTCTTTTCATCTTTAGCATTAATATCACCCTTTAATTTTAAGTAAACCTAAAATGTTAAAGTATTTAAAGTTTGCTATTATTACCATTGGAAAATGGAGTATAAAAACTTAGTTTTAATAGGCAGCTCTCATATAGCAAAAGAAAGTATAGATGAAGTTAGAAACACTATTAATAAAGAAAAGCCAGATATAATTGCTTTAGAGCTAGATAATAAAAGATTATATTCATTATTACATAAACAAAAAGAGAAGATTTCGATTTACAATATATTTAGAGTTGGAGTAAAGGGCTTTTTTTTCTCTTTATTAGGGGCGTGGGCAGAGAAAAAGCTTGGACAGATAGTTGGAGTAAGTCCTGGTTCTGAAATGTTGGAAGCGGTTAAGTTAGCCAGAAAGAATAAAATAAAATTAGCTTTAATAGATCAGGATATTGAAGTTACTTTGAGAAATTTTTCTAAGGCTATAACTTGGAGAGAAAAGCTTAACTTTGTTGTGGATGTTTTTAAAGCAGTAATTTTAAAAGAGAGAAAAATAGAGTTTGATTTAACAAAAGTTCCTGATGAGAGAGTTATTAAGAAGTTAATAAAAGAAGTTAAAGATAGATATCCTAATGTGTATAAAATCTTGGTAAAGCAAAGGAACTATATAATGGCTCATAATTTATTTAATTTATTAGAGAAAAATAAAGATAAGAAGGTTTTAGCGATAGTTGGAGCAGGGCATGAGAAAGAGATTCTGGATTTGATAAAAAAAGAAAGGGAAGGAAAGATTACTTATAGTTTTAGCTTAGGTAGTCTGATTCTTTTACTAACCATCAAGTAAGATAATAAAATGATTAAGATTAATAAAACATACTTGTTTATTTGAATATTAAAAAAAGATATAATAAGGATTATGAAAGTAAAGACGGGGGTTGTGAGTCCAACATAATACTCTTTTTTCTCAGAGATATTGAAAACAGCAAGCCTATATAATCCGAAAAAAATTATCAATATAGATGGAATTAAACCAATTAAGTCTTTATTGAAGAATTTAATGAATACAAACAATGCTGGAGCTAAAACAAAAGAAATAGTATCAGCAAGAGAATCAAGCTCTATTCCTATTTTTGTTGTTATTTTAAGTTTCCTTGCCAAAAATCCATCTAAACCATCAAATATCATTGCTCCAAATATAAATAAATAAAAGAGAAAATTAAGATTCAGAAATAACGAGATAATTGCTAAAAACCCAGATGCCGCATTCAATAAAGTTACAAAATTTGCTAAATTTTTTTTTAACATTTTGCTATAACACTAACACCAGCTTTAACTTTGTCTCCTTTTTTAACCAATAACTTAACTTGTGGTATTATTAATGATACATTACTTCCTAACTTTATTAAACCTATTTTTTCCCCTTTATTAACATATTGGTTTTTCTTTACAAAACATTCAATTCTTCTTGCCAAAAATCCTGCTATCTGAATAACCTTTACCTTGCCTATTTTCTTGTTCTTAATAATGATTTCATTCTTTTCATTAGTTAAAGATTTTAGACTATAAGCACCAACAAATGTTCCACTACTGTGTTTAACAAAATTTATTTTTCCATCAATTGGTGCTCTATTAACATGTACATTGAACAAAGACATAAAAATAGATATAAAATAACCTTCTTCTAAAGTATCTGAAGAGTACTTTTTGATGTTAACTTCTTCTCCCTTAATGTTAACATTTTTACTTATATCAACAATCTCAATGATTTTTCCATCAGCAGGAGCTAATATATTTTGCCCTTTTGTAATCTTTCTTTTAGGATCCCTAAGAAAAATAAATTTATAAAAAATTAAAATAATAATTATTAATGAAATAAACACTAAAATTAAAATAATAATTAATTCCATATTTAGTTTTAAAAACAACGATTATTTAAAAACTTATTGTATGTTTTTTTTTTAAATAATTTTATTATTGTTATATGATTTTTTTTATCATTACAATACTTGATTCAATTAAATCAAAAATTGGACTTCTTTCTTTACCAACTACAATTACATTATTTGATGCAATTTCATCTAAAACATGAGCTATAGTATTTTTTTTATTTTTTGTACAGGTTACAGTACTTCCTATCTTTCTTATGTTATGAGAATCACTACCTCCAATTATGCCTTTATTTTTTTTCTTATCATTCTTTATAGCTTGATTATTGAATATCCTAAAGTTTTTGCTATTTATAACTTCAAAAATTTTTATTTTATTAAATATTGATCTAGTATTCTTGTTCCTTATTGTCGCATTAATTATTTTTTTTGGGTAAGGTCGATAGGGGTGGGCAATGCATGAAATTGAGTTATAAGGCTTTGATTTTTCAATTAATTCAATAGCAGATAACTTTGAACCCCCTAATCTTTTTTTGTTTGGTTTAATAACATTTTCATAGAAATTTTTTAGTTCGTCTATTTTATAAAAATAAAATAAAATATCTAATCCTTCTTTTGACCTTGCTTCTATACCTGGGATTATGATTTTTTTGTTTATTTTGTAAGCTTCTAAAGAACCTTGTATTTTATTATGGTCTGTGATAGCAACACTAATTCCAAGCTGTTCAGCTCTTTTGATTATATCAATAACTTTGCTGTCAGAGTCTGGAGAATGTTCACTATGCACATGCATGTCAAAACATTCATAACCTTCTTTTTTTAGAAGAGCTATGTTTGGTTTTTCAAATAATATCCTATCCATGAAATTTATTTTTATATCTCTACTTTAAATAACTTTTGAATTTAAACATAATAAATAAATAAATAAAAAAACAATAATTATTTAAACTTGTTATTTTGTTATTTTTTTTTAATGTTAACACAAGCTAGAGTTTGCTTTAAAAAGCCAGACATAGAAGAATTAGGAAAAAAAAAAAGTACATTAGTAGATATGCACTTTCATACCCACTATTCTGATGGTATAAGTAGAATAAAAACAGTAATAAAAAAAATAAGGCGTTTAGGTATAGGGGTTTCAATAACAGACCATAATGAGATTAAAGGTTGTATTAAGGCATCAGAAAACAAAGATATTATGCTTATTCCAGGGATAGAAACAACTACTTATGAAGGAATTCATATGTTGTTTTATTTTTTTAGTATTAAAGATTTAGAAGAGTTTTATAAAAAACATATAGAACCTTATAAGGGTAGAACAGTTTACTTGAAAACAGGTATTAATAAAATATTAGATGACGCCCAAAATTTTAGTTGTATAGTGAGCGCAGCACATCCTTTTATCCCAGGAACAGCTGGTCTTTGCAAATCAGTTCATAGAGGGTATGTAACTCAAGAAACAATAGATAAAGTACATGCTATGGAAGTTATGATAGGAAGTAACTTAAGAAAAAGGAATCTTATGGCATTAGAATTTGCACAGAAGAATAACAAGGCAATCACAGCAGGTAGTGATGGTCATTCACTAACTGAATTAGGAAGAATCTTAACATACACAAAAGAAAAACAAGATGTAAATAATTTTCTGGAATCAATATTAAATCACAAGAATTTTGTTATTGGAAAAGAACTTATGTTGATTAATAAAGCAATACTACATGCGGGGACAATTAAATATCCTCTTAAGAATCCATTTCCTTTGATAAAAAGAAGTGTTTATTATCTTAGGAACAGAAAAAAGTAATAATTCTTTGCAGCCCCAAAACTGGATATCACACACTATGGTGTGTGATAGTATAAACCAATTTTGAGCAATCAAAAAGCGTGGGAACCGAAATAAATTTGGACAAAGTCCTGTTGTTTAAGTAGGTCCCAAATGCTTTGTTTTGTCTTTATTTCTTGAGTATAAAATCCATTAATTCAAGCAGTAAATCACGTGTCTTTACTCTTTCTTTTTTTATGTATTCATTCAGTTCTTTTAGGTCCTCTAATTGTTGTTGTATTAATCCTTCTTTGTCATCAGTATTTGTGTCTATATCTTCTATTTCTTTTATTTTTTTGTCAATTATGTTTTGTTTTTCATCAATAATTGAGCTTAATCTGCTGACTTCTTCTAAAGTAGACTCAATCTCTTTTTCAGACATACTGTTGTTTATATTAGATGCAGCAAGAATTATGATGATTATCACAAGAAGTGCTGTTATAGCAAAATAGATCTTCTTTGTTTTTGTTTTTGGCTTTAATCTTTCAAGATGTTTTTCTACTTTTGGAGGGTGTTTTATGTCTCTGACTATTTTTATAGATTCATTGACTCTGTTTGCGTCATGGCCGTGCTGAACTAGAGTTTCTCTTATATAATCTATGTTAAAACCCTGGCTTAAGCCTTTTTCTATGTATTCTACTAGTTCTTCTTGTGTCGCCATCTTCAAATATCTGAATAAGCCTTATATAAATTCTTTTTGGTTTTGAATTTCCTGTTTAGCTGAATTTTCATTAATATTTGCGACACTATCAAACATGCTTTTTAATCCTAACTTTAATGAAGATTCATCGGAGATTTTATGGTGCATATACGGGCTTATTATCCATTTTTTGTCTGTTTCTGAGAAAGGATTACAAAAACAAATCTTAAAATTTTTTAAATCAATAAACCCTTTCCAGTGCTTTATGATTATATCAAAGTTTTCTTTAGAGTTGAAAATTACAAGTGTTATTGTTTTTTCCTTATCTAACTTGTTTTGTATTGTTTCTATATCTTTTATGAAAGGTTCTATAATGTAAAATTCTTCTTTATCTTTGTGTTTTACAATTAATGTATTTTTTTCTTCTTTAATGTTTTCTATACTTTTATTTATTATATCCTTGTTTTTGATGTATATCTTAGTCCACTCTGTTAGGAATTTATTTAAGTCTTTCATAGCAATAGAAGGAATAAATAAAAAAGAATATTTAAATTATTCGTTCTCAACCCTTGGGGCTAAGACAAATGACAATTGCAGTTTGTCTACTACATTGTAATCCAGCTTTAAAGGATAGTCTTTGTCAAAGTTAATTACTACCTTATCTGCTATTTTTGATCCGTCAATCATCTTTTTCAAGTATTCAATTGAATATTTGGATTTTACTTTGTCTGAACCTGTTGTTAGGATTTTTGTGTTTTCTCCTTCTTTAATTTCTATGCTGGCTTGTGATAAATCTCCTTCAGCGTTTATCATTAACTTTTTTTGTTCTGCTACAAATGTTACAGATTCAGCTACAATATCAACATCTTCTACTGCATCATTCAGCATAGAAGAATTCATAGTTATTGTTACTGGGAATTTTAAGTCTGGTATTTTTTGATCTTTTTCTTCGATATCTATTATAGGTAAAGAGAATGTTCTTGTTGAAGCCCCTTTTATCTGTACTTTTAGTTTGTTGTCTGGGTCTAACTCAAGTGTTAGCATGTCTGAAGGAGAAACTCTTCTTAGGATTTGCTTTAGATTGCTCAAGCTAATTGCCAGATCAACTTCTTTTTTTACACTATATTCGGTAAAAGCACTGCTTAACATCCTGAATATGACCATTGCTACATTAGCAGGATCCATAGCTACAAGTTCCATAGCGTTGGAATTTATCTTGAATCTTGCCTCATTAACTAGGTCTGATATTATTGTAATGCTATCTTTAAAGTATTTTGGCTCAGCTAAACTTAATTTCATATTAATACCCCCAAACTATCTGTTTATATATATTAAGATAATTTACCTATATTTATAAGTTTCCATTTTATAACTTAATTCTTTTACCGTCAGAAACAATATGGACCTTGCTTTTATCATAACCCATCTCATATGCTAAATCAGCTAATGCAGATCTCATTTTAATGTTTCCGTGTGCTGGGATTATGTGTTTGGGTTTTACTAAGTTTATAAGATCTCTTAGGTCCTCTCTTGCAGCATGGCCTGATACATGGATGTCTTTGAATATTCTGACATGATGTTTTTTTAATTGGTCTTCTAAGATTTCTCTGTGTTTGATGTTTATTTCAGAAGGAATAACTGTGCATGAGAATATTATATGGTCTTCAGGCTTGAGATGGAATGGAAACACTCTTCTGGCTATTTTAGATAAAGTTGCTTTTCTCTCTCCCTGATGGCCTGTTACAACTAACAAATATTTTTTTCTTTTTTTGTCTAATTCTTTTAGCCTTTTTTTTATCTTGCTGCCGTATTTTACTATCTCTACATATTTAGAGAAATTTATAATTCCGCATTCTTCGCCAGCAGCAACATATTTTGCAAGTGATCTTCCAAGAAACACTATTTTTCTGTTAAGGATCCTGCCATATTTTACAATTGACGAGAGTCTTGCTAAGTGAGAGGAAAAGGTTGTAACAATGATTGCTTTGCCTTTGCTGTGTGTACTCAATAAAACATCTTTTAGCATTTGTTTTGCTACAGACTCAGATGGTGTTTTTTTGTGAGATGCAGCATAAGTTGAGTCACAAAATAAGGCAATAACTTTTCCTTTTAGCTGCTTTAATCTTTCTAAATTAGGTTTTTTTCCAAGAACAGGGAAATTGTCAAATTTAAAATCATTTGCATATATTATAACTCCATATTTTGTGTGCAGAGCAACCATAACTGTCTGAGGTGTAGAGTGGGTCATGTTGATGAACTCTATTTTTATACCATCAGATAATTTGTAGGATGAATTTACATTTAGTATTTTTATTGGGTTTTTTAGATTTAGTTCTTCGTCTTTTACTATTGTTTTTAGTACAGCTGCAGTAAAAGGAGTGCATATGACAGGAGCATTGAAGTTATGAGCTAAATAAGGGATAGCACCCACATGGTCCAGATGAGCATGGGTTGGGACAATAGCTTTGACTTTTGATTTCCAGTCTTTTAGAACAGAAATATCAGGGACAGCTCCGACTTTAATCAATTCATCAGGATTAATAGCAAATAAGTCTTCATCTTCTGTATATGAGATATAAGCATCAAGATGCAATCCAAGATCCATTAATATGACTTGGTCATCAATTTTAATAGCTGTGCAGTTTTTTCCTACTTCGTTATAGCCGCCTACAGTTATTATTTCAATCATATACTAAAAGAGAAAGAGTTTGTTTAAATAGTTTGTGAAAATAAAAATGCGGAGGAAGGGGTTTGAACCCTCGTAGGCACTAAGCCAACAGATGACTTACATTGATTTCTTCATCGCACTCATATGAGCACTCTGCACTCAAATGCCTTGAGTCTGTCCCGTTTGGCCGCTCCGGCACCTCCGCAGTGAGCTTTTGCGAACAAGGAGGTCAGTGAATTCCCGAATGGAAATTTTAACGCACCTCATCATTAAGTGAAGGGTTCTTCATTTATTATTTAAACTTAATGATAAATATAAATATAAAAATATTGATTCTTACATAGACAGAATTAAATAGTAATATTTAAATAATATGATTCTTACATATATAGAAAATAATGTATAAAAATATATTAGATGATGAAAGAAGCATAGAATTAAAGAACTTATTGAGGGGATTAAGGCAGGATTATAAGCTAAGCTATAAGGAAATTCTGGATTTTTTGGTTAAAGATATTAAAATTCCTTTGGACATATTTAATAAAAACCTTAGTTCTCTGGAAACAATATCAAAATATTGTATTGAGAATCTTGGATTAAACCAGAAGACTATTGCTTTACTAACTAACAGAAGCCAGAAAACAATATGGCAGGCTTATAATTCTGCAAAAAGAAAGTATCCTGGGAAATTTATTTTAAAATCAAGGAAAAACTTTCCACTTAGCGTTTTACAGAATAGGAAATTAAGTGTTCTTGAATCAATTGTTCTGCACTTAAAGGATTTTCTAAAATTATCATATCATCAGATTTCAAAATTGTTGAAACGTGATTACAAGACAATCTGGACCGTTTATAATAGGGCAATAAAAAAATGAATAAGCAAAGCAAAATAAAAAATATAAGGGGGAAGATAGAAAAAGTAGACAGAAGAATAAGGCTTTGCTATAATTACAAGAATAAGCTAGTTAATTTTGTATATGATTTAAAGTTAAGATTAGAAAATAATCAAATAAGTTTTGATAAGTATTATCATTATCTGAACAAGGGTTTAAGCAACAGGCCTTTAGACAGCTGGTTAAAAGAATATGATAATTATATAGAAATTTATTCTGACAAAATTAGAGAATATAATTTAAGTATTGATAGATTATCTAAAGGACCAAATAAGATTGTATATTTGATACCTGTACTAATTGTTGCTTTAATGATAGGTTCTTTTATTTTTTTTAAGCCTGAAACAACCGGTTATGTTACTTTTGGAGAAGTTGTTGCAAATACTGATAAGGTGAGTTTAGGGTTTAATAATTCTTCAGAGTATGTGTGGATTCCAACAAAACCTGGAAAATTAAATTCAGTAATGTTATCAGGAGAGATTACTGGAAAAGGTTATGCTAAGATATATTTAGTTACAGACACTAAAGACTATTTGATTTATTATAAAGAAGAAGGCAAGGATAAAGTAAATCTTAGCAGAGATTGTATGGAGTCATGTTATCTCAACCACGAGCAGGAATCATATAAATTAAGATTTGAACTGAAAGATACAGAAGTTAGATTAGATTCCATAGAATATTTTGCAGTGGATATCATTGATTTGGATATGGATCCTAAGACAGAAACAATAATATTTGAACCAGGCCTTTATACTAAAAAGACATTCAGAATATTGAATAGTGAAAACAAGGATTTCAATGTTGTGGTGTATGTGGAAGGTGTGTTGAATAATAGCATAACATTACATAACTCTTTTGTTGAATTTGAACCAGACAAGGAGTTTGAAGAGATAGAGTATGAAATTGTACTTCCAAAAGAGATGGATCTAGGAGTTCATAAGACTAAGATTATTGCAAGGTATGTTCCAGATGGACATTTTACAGGAACAGCTCCAACAGCAGAATTAGAAATTATTATGAATGTATCTGATGAAGATAGGTATATAGAGAAAATTGAAGCAAAAGAGGAGAATGAGGAGAAAAAGGATAATACTTTTATAATAGTATTAGCAGTGTTAATATTAATAAACATGGTTTTTATTTTTTATTTTAAAATTAAAAAAATAAAAAAAAAAAAAAAACTTGAAAATCATAAATGATTTTAAGCACTAACTTCGTTGGAATTAAGAGCCTAGCTTACTTAGCTCACCTTCAATATTCTTGAGTTCATCTTCTAATTTCTTTAATTCAGAAGACTTTGCATGTTCTATCTCTTTTTTTAGTTCAGGATCAACCTTTACTTTCTCTTTTCTTACTTTTCTTTTAATTTCATTTGGGAAACCAGGTAATTTTGAATTTAATAAAGAAATATTTTTTTTAATGTCCCTTATAATTTTTCTTACTTCAAATATTGTTTCAATCTTTTCCTTCCTTATACTCTTAGATTTTTCATATCTCTGCAGGGATTTTATAATATCTTTAGAAGCTTCAAGCAGATTTCTTCTTATACTTGAAGGATTATTTAATCCTACATAGAATTTTTTTTCTTTTTCAGCCTTGGGCATCTTTACATACCTTCTGGTTCGAATAATTCACCGTCAATTTGTGCAATCTTTTGTTCTATATCTTCTATGTCTTTATGCCATTCCTGTATTTCATTATCTTCTTGGATTTTTAGATCCTCTATTTTTTTTAGTGCAGACCTTGCTTGTTCCAATTTACTTTTAACTAGGTCCATTACATCTAAAATTTCCCTGTATTCATCGATTTTGACAAAAACAGGCATACCACTTTTATCATCTTCCATTAAAATCACCCTTCAAAAAATGTTTTATCAATATAAATACACTTTCTTTCCATATCTTCCAAAAGAGTTCTCCATTTCTCAAACTCTTTGTCTTTATTATTCTTTATTTCGTTTAATCTATCAACTATTTTTTCTGATTGGTTTATTTTTTGCTTTACAATATTAATATTTTGCAGGACATTTTTATAATGATCAACTTTTAGGAATATCTCTTTCTTCTTTACTTCTGCTTCCTCTTCTTTATCAGGTTCGGATGGAGGTTCTACTCTTTTTGATTCTGGAGATTTAAGAATAGGTTTTGCTGGAACATGTTCTTCTTTAAATGGTTTTATGTCTGGGTGTTTAGGAATATTTTCAGGAAAACCTCCTGATGTTTCATATTCATGCATAATTTCAGGTAAAGGGGGTAAGTCTGGTAATTCAGGCAAATCAAAGTCTTCAGGGGGCGGAGGAATATCTAATGTTGGCGGCGGTGGAGGAATATCTAATTTTCTCCTTTTTCTTTTAAATAATGCCATTAATTCACCCCTTTTCAAAATTAAGATTAACTACCTCAGTATTAAAACTTTGTGTAGTATTTTTGAATAGTAACTTTTTTAGGTAGGAATAGTAAAGTTTAAATAGTATGATAAAATCACAAATTAGGTATAAAAACGGTTTCTATAGGATATCTTATTTCATTTTTTTCTCGACGTGTATATTTTATTACAATAATACTTTTATATAAGTGTTCACTTTTATTTTTTTTTTAGGATGACTAATAAACTCCTAAAAAGAAAAACAAAACTAGTTCTGGAAGATGGTTCTATTTTCTCTGGCTATAGCTTTGGTTATGAAGAAAGTGTTTCAGGTGAAGTTGTTTTTAATACAGGAATGGTTGGCTATCCTGAGACCTTGACAGACCCATCATATAAAGGCCAGATTTTAACTTTAACATACCCTTTGATAGGAAACTATGGTGTGCCTGGGAATGAGGAAGAAAAGGGATTATTGAAGAATTTTGAGTCTGATAAGGTACAGATTACTGGTTTAATAGTTTCTGATTATTCTTTTGAATATAGTCATTGGAATGCTAAAAAAAGCTTAAGTGATTGGTTAAAAGAACATAAGATTCCTGCTTTGTATGGTATAGATACAAGAGCACTTACTAAAAAATTAAGGGAAAAAGGAACAATGCTTGGAAAAATTGTTTTTGATGAAGATATAGGATTTTATGATCCTGATAAGGATAATTTAGTTGAGAAAGTAAGCTGCAAGGAGAAGGTAGTATATGGTAATGGCCAGTATAAAATTGTGCTTGTTGATTGCGGAGCTAAATATAATATAATAAAATCCCTTGTAAAAAGAGATGTGACTGTTATAAGAGTTCCATGGAATTATGATTTTAATAAAGAAGAATATGATGGGTTGTTTATATCTAATGGGCCAGGAGATCCTAAGATGTGCAAGGAGACAATAGCTAAGATTAAGAGAGCTATGGAGTATGGCAAGCCAATATTTGGAATTTGTCTTGGTAATCAGTTATTAGCTTTAGCTGCAGGAGCAGACACTTATAAGCTGAAATACGGCCATAGAAGCCAGAACCAGCCTTGTGTCATGGTTGGAACAAAAAGAGCGTTTATTACATCACAGAACCATGGCTTTGCTGTTGATACAGAAACACTTCCTCGCGGATGGAAACCTTATTTTTTTAATGCAAATGATAACACTAATGAAGGCATAATTCATGAGATTAAACCATTCAGAAGTGTGCAGTTCCATCCAGAAGCAACACCAGGACCTGTTGATACTGAGTTTTTGTTTGATGAGTTTATTGAATTGGTGAAACTATGGAAAAAGTAAAAAAAGTTATAGTGCTTGGATCAGGAGCTTTGAAGATAGGTGAAGCTGGTGAGTTTGATTATAGTGGAAGCCAGGCACTGAAAGCTTTAAGAGAAGAAGGTATTAAAACAGTATTAGTTAATCCAAATATTGCTACAATACAAACTTCAGAAGGAATGGCAGATAAGATTTATTTTCTGCCTGTAACTCCTTATTTTGTTGAGCAAGTTATTAAGAAAGAGAAGCCAGATGGAATATTGTTGAGTTTTGGAGGGCAAACTGCTTTGAACTGTGGTGTAGAATTATTTAAAAAAAAAATATTGGAAAAATATAATGTTAAAGTTCTTGGAACACCTGTGCAATCAATAATAGATACTGAAGACAGGGATTTTTTTTGTAAGAAGCTTGCTGAAATTGAAGTTAAAGTTCCTAGGAGTGTTGCAGTAACATCTATTAAAGAAGCAAAGAAAGCTGCAAAAAAATTAGGTTATCCGATTATAATAAGAGCAGCATACACACTTGGAGGGCAGGGAAGTGGGTTTTGTTCTAATGAAAAAGAGTTGGTTGAATTAGCTTCCAAAGCATTATCTTATACTAACCAGATACTGGTTGAAGAGTCAATCAAGGGCTGGAAAGAGGTTGAGTATGAAGTTGTCAGGGATAAGTATGATAATTGTATTACTGTCTGTAATATGGAGAACTTTGATCCGATGGGAATTCATACAGGAGAAAGTATTGTTGTTGCACCTTCACAAACATTGACAAATAATGAATATCACAAATTAAGAGAAATATCAATAAGGGTTATAAGGCATATAGGAATTATTGGAGAATGCAATATACAGTTTGCTTTGGACCCTGAATCAGAGGATTATAGAGTTATAGAAGTGAATGCAAGGCTTTCCAGATCAAGTGCTCTTGCTTCAAAGGCAACAGGTTATCCATTGGCGTTTGTTGCTGCAAAGCTCGGATTAGGTTATAGTCTTCATGAACTGAAGAATTCTATTACAAAAATAACAACTGCTTGCTTTGAGCCTGCTTTGGATTATATTGTATGTAAGATTCCAAGATGGGACTTAACTAAATTTAAACAGGTGTCAAAGAAAATTGGAAGTGGAATGAAAAGTGTTGGAGAGGTAATGGCTATTGGAAGGAATTTTGAAGAAGTCATACAAAAAGGACTTCGTATGATAGGGCAGGGAATGCATGGTTTTGTTGGCAATAGAGATATTGGTTTTGATGATATAGATAAAGAGTTAAAGGGCCCTACAGACAGAAGGATATTTGCGATAGCAGCTGCTTTGATAAAAGGATATTCTGTTGATAAAATACACAATTATACAAAGATTGATAAATGGTTTTTATACAAACTGAAAAATATTGTTGATGTAAAACAAAAAATTGAAACGCACGATTCTTTGAAGAGCTTGCCTGATGATTTATTGTTGGAATCTAAGAAAAAAGGATTTACTGATTTTCAGATTGCAAGGTTTGTTTTCAAAGATGTTAATCGTGCTTTAGAAGTTAGAAGCTATAGAAAACAAAAAAGAATATTACCTTATGTAAAACAGATAGATACTTTAGCTGCTGAGTGGCCTGCTAAAACAAATTATCTTTATCTGACTTATAATGCTATAGAGCATGATATTAAGTTTTCAGACGGTAAAAGCGTAATTGTGCTTGGTTCTGGAGCTTACAGGATTGGAAGCAGTGTTGAGTTTGACTGGTGCTGTGTTAATGCTGTTTTTTCTTTAGCTAAAGAAGGCTATAAGACTATAATGATAAATTTTAATCCAGAGACTGTAAGTACTGATTATGATACTTGCGATAAATTATATTTTGATGAGCTGACATTTGAAAGGGTTCTTGATATATATGATCTTGAAAGTCCTGAAGGCGTTATAATATCAACAGGAGGTCAGATTCCAAACAATTTGGCTATGAAATTAAATAAACAAAAAGTAAAGATACTTGGGACTTCAGCTTTGTCGATTGATAATGCAGAGAACAGGCACAAGTTTTCAGAACTGCTTGACAAACTTAAGATTGACCAGCCTGAATGGAAAGAACTGACTAATCTGGATGATGTTGATAGATTTGCTGAAAAAGTTGGATATCCTGTTCTTGTAAGACCTTCATATGTTCTGAGCGGAGCTGCAATGAATATTGTTACAGACAGAGATCAGCTTAACCATTTCCTTAAGATGGCTTCAGATGTTTCTAAAGAGCATCCTGTTGTTGTAAGCAAGTTTATTGAAGGAGCTAAAGAGATTGAGATTGATGCTGTTGCACAGGAAGGAGAGTTAGTGTGTTATGCAATAACAGAGCATGTTGAGTTTGCAGGAGTTCATAGTGGAGATGCTACAATGGTTTTTCCACCGCAGAAAACTTATTTAGAGACTGTGAGGAGGATAAAAAGGATTACTAAGAAGATTGCAAGCAATCTGAAGATACAAGGTCCATTTAATATCCAGTTTTTAGCTAAGGAGAATGATATAAAAGTTATAGAATGCAATCTAAGAGCTTCAAGAAGTTTTCCATTTGTTTCAAAAGTTTTGAAAGTGAACTTTATAGATATTGCAACAAAAGTCATGTTAGGAAAAAAGATTCCGAAGCTGGAGAAATCTTTATTTGAATTAGATTATGTTGGTGTGAAAGCTCCTCAGTTTTCATTTACAAGGCTGCATGGTGCAGATCCTGTTTTAGGTGTTGAGATGGCTTCTACAGGAGAAGTAGCATGTATAGGAGATAATTTTCACGAGGCATTATTGAAATCTTTGCTGTCAGTAGGGTTTAAGATTCCAAGAAAAAATGTGCTTTTGTCAACAGGACCTGTTGAAACAAAAGCAGAGCTTCTTGACAGTATAAAATTACTTGAGAAGATGGGATTTAAGCTGTATGCAACAGGAGGTACTGCAAGATTTCTTGAACAGAATGGAGTTAATGTAGAGATTTTACATTGGCCAATGGACAATAAGAAGCCAAATACAATAGATTATATCAAGCAGGGGAAAATTGATTTAGTAATAAATATACCAAAAAATTATGAAAAAGAGGAACTTACTAATGATTATTTAATCAGAAGGGCTACAGTTGATTTTAATGTTCCTCTTTTAACAAATATGAGGTTAGCACAGGCTTTTATAGCAGCAATAGACAGAAAGGATAAGATTGAAATAAAGAGCTGGGATGAGTATAATTAAATAGATAAATTTAAAAACAAAATAAAACATAATAATCATAGGGGGTAAAAATGGATTTCAAAAATAAAGATATAATATCAATAAGGGATTTTTCTAAGCAAGAGCTTTTGTATGTGCTTAAAATTGCAAAAAAAATGGAAGCAAAGCCCAGGAGCGATCTTTTGAAAGATAATGTAATGGCATCATTCTTCTTTGAGCCATCAACAAGGACAAGACTTAGTTTTGAGACAGCAATGAACCAATTGGGAGGAAGGGTTATAGGTTTTGCAGAAGCTGGAGTCAGCAGTGTGAAGAAAGGAGAGACTTTATGGGATACAATCAAGATGGCTGAGGTATATTCTGATGTGATAGTGCAAAGACATCCAATAGAAGGTGCTGCAAGGTTAGCAGCAGAAGCTGCCTCTATTCCTGTGATAAATGCAGGAGATGGAGCTAATCAACATCCAACACAAACTTTACTTGACTTGTTTACAATATTAAAGACAAAAGGAAAACTTGAAGGTCTTAACATAGGTTTTCTTGGAGATCTTAAGTATGGAAGAACAGTACATTCATTAGCAATTGCACTAAGTTATTTTAATACTAAATTTTTCTTCATAAGCCCTGCAGCATTGAAGATGCCTGACAGTTATTTAGAAGAACTGAAGAAGAAAGGGATAAGCTATGTTGAAGAGAAAGACTTGTTGAAAGTATCAAAAAAATTAGATATACTTTATGTTACAAGGATACAAGGAGAGAGATTTCCAGACCCTTTAGAGTATGAGAAGTATAAGCACGCATATAAACTTGATAAATCATTGTTAAAACACATTAAACCAGACCTTAAAATAATGCATCCATTGCCAAGGGTTGGTGAAATAAGTCCAGAGCTGGATGATACACCACATGCAATTTATTTTGAGCAGGCAGGAAATGGAGTTCCTGTAAGGAAGGCTTTGCTGGCTTTAGTCCTAGGGAAGGTGAAGTAATATGAAAACATTTCATATTTTCAATATTAAAACTGGGGGTTTTAACAGATGGAAAAAACACTTAAGATAAGCGCAATAAGAGAAGGAACTGTAATAGATCATATTCCAAGCAAGAATACTTTCAAGATAGCAGAGATACTTGGATTGAAAGAGCATGGTAATGTTGTTTCTGTTGCAATGAATCTGTTGAGTAAAGACCTTGGAACAAAAGGTATTATAAAAGTTGGAGGCAAGTTTTTGAGCAAGGAAGAAGTAAATAAGATTGCAGTAATAGCTCCAGCAGCAACATTAAATATAATAAAAAATTATGAAGTAAAGGAAAAGATAAAGTTAGTTGCTCCTGATGTTGTAAATAAGATTGTGAAATGTTCTAATCCAAAGTGTATAACTAATCAGGAAGATGTGACAACTAAGTTTTTTATTGTAAATAAAGATCCTTTGAAAATAAGATGTAATCATTGCGAAAGAAGCATGGCAAGTGAAGATATAGAATTAAAATGATGGAAACAAAGTTTTGCGGTTTGAAATTAAAAAATCCTACAGTGCTTGCTTCTGGAATTCTCGGAACAACTGCTGCTTTGTTACAGAGAGTTTATGATAATGGAGCAGGAGCTGTAACTGTAAAATCAATTGGTCCTAAGTTAAGAGAAGGACATCCGAATCCTAAGCTGCTTGTCTTAAAGGACAGCATGATAAATTGCATAGGACTTCCAAGTGCAGGATATAAAAATATGAATAAGAAGTTTCTGGAGCTGCAGAAATTAAAATTTCCAGTAATATGGAGCATATACGGAAGCTCTATTGCAGATTATGTTGATATTACAAAAGAGATTGTCAAGTATAAGCCAGACATGATTGAGCTGAATATCAGCTGTCCAAATAAAGATGATGGAATGGTTTTTGGCTGTGATAAAGAGTTAACAAGAAAATTAGTTTCATCTGTTAAGAAAGTAAGTAAAGTTCCAATAATGCCTAAGTTAACTCCAAATGTTACAGATATTGTTTCTATTGCAAAAGAATGTGAGAAAGCTGGAGCAGATGCAATCAGTGCAATAAATACTGTTTCAGGAATGGCAATTAATGTTGAAGCTGGAAAACCTGTTTTGAGTTATGTGAAAGGGGGCCTTAGCGGACCTTTGATTAAGCCTATAGCTTTGAGATGTGTTTATGATATTTACAAAGAAGTTAAGATTCCTATCTTGGGAATGGGTGGAATAAATAATGGAAGGGATGCTTTGGAGATGATGATGGCAGGTGCTAGTGCTATTGGTGTTGGAAGTGCTGTTTATTATGATGGTGTTGAGGTTTTTGGTAAGATTGTCAAAGAGATGGAATCTTTGATGAAAAAGAATGGTTATAAATCAGTTAAAGAAATAATTGGTAGGGCACATGGATAATGGAAATTCCAGAGATTGTAAATATAAAACTAATTGTAAGTGAGAATAATAGTGTTAAGACATTTTTTATAGATAAAAAAATTAAATGTAATCCAGGACAGTTTTTTATGGTGTGGTTTCCTGGAGTTGACGAAAAGCCTTTTGCACTTTCTTATTCTAATGGATTTACAATAGAGAAAAAAGGAAAGTTTACTATAGCTATGTTTAAGTTGAAAGTAGGAGATAAAATTGGAATTAGAGGGCCTTATGGAAATGGTTTTTCTGTTAAGAAGAATGCTTGTGTTATAGCTGGAGGATTAGGGATAGTACCTTTACTAGGATTGATTGAGAAGTTAGAAAATGCGGTTGTTATACAAGGAGCAAGGACTTGCAATCTGTTGTTGTTTGAGAATAAGTTAAAGAAGTATAATCCTCATATCTGTACTGATGACTGCAGCAAAGGTTTTGGAGGGTTTACAACACAGATGCTGGAGAAGTTGTTGAAAGAAAGAAAGTTTGATGCTGTCTATGCTGTTGGTCCTGAGATGATGATGAAAGCTGTTTTTGATATTTGCGAGAAGCATAATATTTATTGTGAAGTTTCGTTGGAGAGGTATATGTTCTGCGGTTTGGGAGTTTGCGGAAGTTGTGCTTGTGGTGATAGACTAGTTTGCAAAGATGGTCCAGTATTTAATTCAAAACAGTTGAGGAAGATGAAAGATTTTGGGAAAAGCGCTTTGTTGAAGACAGGTGAGAAGGTTAGTTTGAAGGAGTACTATAAATAAGATGTCATTGTTAATCAAAAACGGAAAAATTTTGCAAGAAGGAGAATTAGTAGAGAAAAATATTTTGATAACAGACAATATAATTAATGAAATAACTAGTGAGATAGTTACTGTTGATAAGGTTATTGATGCTTCTGGGAAAATTATTTTACCTGGTGTGATAGACCCTCATGTTCATTTTAGAGAGCCTGGATTGACTCAAAAAGAAGATTTTTTTAGTGGTTCAAAAGCAGCAGCAGCAGGTGGTGTAACAACTGTTTTAGATATGCCTAATACAAATCCTCCAACAGTAACAGCTGAGTTGTTGGAGCAGAAAAGAGAGTTAGCTAAGAAATCAGTTGTAAATTATGGTTTTCATTTTGGAGCTTCAGATGGTAAATTAGATGAAATAAAGAAAGTGAAGAATATTGCTTCTGTAAAGGTTTTTATGGATATAACAACAGGAGAATTATTAATGGAAGATACAAGTGTTTTGCAGAATGCTTTTTCCAGCTATATGGTTGTTTCAGTTCATGCAGAAGGTGAGAATATTGCTAAAGCTTTAGAGCTTATTTCTAATACAAAGAATAAATTATATTTATGCCATATTTCTGCTGCTGAAGAACTGAAGATGATTAAAAGCAAGGTTAAGCATAAGGCTTTTGTTGAAGTTACTCCACATCATTTGTTTCTGACAAAAGAGGATGAGAAGAACAATTTCTTTAAGATGAAACCTTGCCTTAAAAGTAAAGAAGATCAGCAAGCGCTTTGGGATGCTATAAAGTCTGGAAAAGTTAATACAATAGGAAGTGACCATGCTCCACATACAAAAGAGGATAAGAAAGAAGAGGTTTATGGTGTGCCTGGTGTTGAGACTTTGTTGCCTTTAATGCTAGATGCTGTGAATAAAGAGAAGTTAAGTTTGCAGAAATTAGTTGAGCTTTGCTGTCATAATCCTGCTAAGATATTTAAGATTAAGAATAAAGGTCATCTGGAAGAAGGTTATGATGCTGATGTGGTTATTGTTGATATGAATCTTGAGAAAGAGGTTAAAGATGAGGAATTGTTTACAAAATGTGGCTGGAGCCCTTTTAATGGATGGAAACTGAAAGGATGGCCTGTTATGACTATTGTCAATGGAAAGATTATTTTTGAGAATGGTAAGATAAATGATATTAAAGCTAAGGAAATTCAGATTGAGAAAGAAAATCCTTTTAAGAAAAAGAAAGTTGAAGTCAAAGAAGAAGTTAAAGAGGAAAATGTAGAAGAAGAAGGAAAAGATATAAATATTAATGAAGATACTAATGAAGATAAGGTGGTAGAATGAAGGAAGAAGTTGCAAGAATATTATTGAATGTTAAAGCAGTTACTTTAAGTCCTGGTAAGCTGTATACTTTTGCTTCTGGAATATTAAGTCCTATATATTGTGATAATAGAATTTTGATGAGTTATACAAAAGAAAGAGAGAAAATTGTAAAGTTTTTTGTTAAAACAATAAAACAGAATAAATTAAAGTTTGATGTTATTGGAGGAATAGCAACTTCAGGGATATGTTGGGCTAGTTGGATTGCTGAAAAATTAAGGAAGCCCATGATTTATATCAGAAATAAATCAAAAGATCATGGAAAGGAAAATTTAGTTGAGGGAAAATTAGAGAAAGGACAGAAAGTCTTGATTATTGAAGATTTAATTAGTTCAGGAGGTTCTAGTTTGAGGGCAATACAAGGAGTAAGGGATCAAGATGGAGTGGTTGAGGATTGTATTGCAATATTTACTTATGAAATGGAAAAAAGTCTAAATGGTTTTAAAGAAGCAAATTGTAATTTGTTTACATTGACTAATTTTTCAACTTTGATTAATGAAGCTGCTAAAGAAAATTATATTAAAGAAGAAGATAAAGAAAAGGTTTTGGAGTGGAACAAAAACCCTAATGAGTGGAAACCATGAAGATAATAAAATTAGATAAAAGCATTATTCCTGCATGTGATGTAGCTACATTAGAGAAGCTTAAAGAGTTAGTTAGTGAGACTTGTTCTGTTAAATGTATTGGGGGCTATAAGATTGGTTTTGAGTTGGTTATTCCTTTTGGAATTCAAAAAGTTGTTGATGTGATAAGAGGATTGACAGATTTACCAATAATTTATGATCATCAGAAAGCAGCTACTGACATACCTGATGTTGGAATAAAGTTTATGAATGCATGCAAGGGTGTTAATGCTGTTATCTTATTTCCACAAGCTGGTCCTGTTACAGAAGAAGAATGGATAAAAGCAGCACAAGCAGAGAAGTTTGGTGTTATAGTTGGAGGAGAGATGACTCATCCAGGTTATTTAGAATCAGATAAGGGATTTATTTCAGATAGTGCTCCTAAAAGAATTTATGAGTTAGCTGTTAAATTAGGTGTTAAAGATTTTGTTGTTCCTGGAAATAAGCCTGAGAAGATTGAAGAGTATAAAAATTTTATAGAGTCTTTGGGTGTAGAGCCTGTATTGTACAGTCCTGGATTGGTTGCTCAGGGAGGAGATTTGACTGAATCTGCAAAAGCAGCTGGTAATAAGTGGCATGCAATAGTTGGCAGAGGGTTGTATCAGGCTAAGAATATTAATAAGGCCGCGAAAGAATTAGTGAGAGTTTTTGAGTAAAATTTTTATAGGTTACTAGCTTATTCTTTGAATATGAAAATAGATTTAAAAAAAATAATCTTAATATTCATTATCTTAATACCAATAGTTCTTGCTTTTGATTTAACTGAATATCCTAATTTTTTTATTAACAATAGAACTATTGATACAATATTAGTTATTGGAGATAATAATATAGATGCGCCTGCTGCTCTGAATATTATAAATGGCTTAAAGCTTAGTGAGTATTATCTTGGTAGAAATTTTAGTGAAGCAAAAATTTTGAATTTTATTTATGAAAAACCTTTGAAAAGACCAGGAGATATAACTAACTTGTATGAGAAAAATATTATTATTGTAGGCGGGCCTTGTGCTAATCCAATAGCAGCAAGGATAATGAATGAGCCAACGACATGGCCAGAATGTGCTTCTGGTTTTAAACAAGATTTTGCAAAGATTAGATTGTATAATAATTATGGAAAATATCAGTTATTAATAGCAGGCTATGATGCAAAAGATACATTGGCTGCGTCTACTGCTTTTATTAATTTTACAGAATATGACTTAAAAGGAAAAGAAATTGAAGTTAATACTTACAATACAGAGAATATTAAATTTAGAATGATACAATGAAAATGCTAATGCATTTTCAAGGTAAAAATTTGGTATCGAAAACTTTTAGTTTTCGGAACCAACTACGTTGGAGGTTAAATTTTAACCAATGAAAGAAGCTTTGTTTTATAAGAAATTAGATGATAAGAAAGTTCAATGTCTGCTTTGTCCAAGAGAGTGTATTATTCCAGAAGGTAAAAGGGGTTTTTGTAGGGTAAGGGAGAATAAAGACGGAAAATTGATTGCTCTGGTTTATTCCAGACCATGCTCTGTACAGGTAGATCCTATTGAGAAAAAGCCTTTGTTTCATTTTTTGCCAGGACATAAGAGTTTTTCAATTGGAACAACAGGATGTAATTTAAAATGCAAGCATTGCCAGAATTATACTACCTCACAAGTTGAAGTTGAGGATGCTCCTGGTTATGAACTGAGTCCTTCTAATGCTGTTTCTGAAGCTTTAAAACACGAATGTAAAAGTATTTCATATACTTATAATGAGCCAACTATTTTTTATGAGTTTGTGCATGATACTGCGAAGATTGCCTGGCAGAAAGGGTTGAAGAATATAATGGTTACAAATGGTTTTATTAATCAAGAGCCTTTTAAAAAATTGTATAAATATATAGATGGAGCTAATGTTGACCTTAAGGCATTTGATGATGAATTCTATAAAGAGATTACTGGAGCCATGTTAGAGCCTGTTCTTGATACGTTGAAGAGATTAAGCAAGAGTAAGACCTGGTTTGAGATAACAAATTTAATAATTCCGGGATTAAATGATGATTTGAAGCAAATTAAGAAGATGTGTGAATGGGTGAAAGAGAATCTTGGTGTAAATGTGCCGTTACATTTTACTGCTTTTTACCCAACCTATAAGTTGATGAATGTTCCCCCTACTAGTTCTGAGATTTTAGTTAAAGCAAGAGATATTGCTTTGAAAATTGGCATTAATTTTGTTTATGTTGGAAATACTTATGTAGAAGGAGCAGAAAATACCTATTGTCCTAAATGTAAAGAAGTAGTTATAGAAAGAACAGGATTTTCAATATTGAAGAATAACATTAAAGATGGTAAATGTAAGTGTGGTGAGGAAATAGCTGGTGTTTGGGAATAATAAATTTTATAAAATAAAAGATAATTTATTACTACAAAAGGGGTGATAGGGAGGAAGGGGATGAAAAAGTTATTGATTATTTTATTTTTGTTAATAGTTTCTAAAATAGCTTTAGCTGATGTTGTTATTAATGAGATTATGTATAATCCTTATGATTCTGTACAATGTCCTGATGCTAATTGTGAATGGATTGAATTATATAATAATGGGGCTTTGTTAGTAGAACTTAATGGATGGACAGTTGATGATAACAGTTTTGAGGATGTAGTTATTTTACCAGATGAATATATAATCGTGGCAAAAGAATTAATAGACTTAGATGGTGGAAATAGTTTTGAAGCATATTGGGGAAATAAAGATTTTATTTGGGGTTCTAATGATGGAAACTACAAAGCAGTAGATGGTTATTTTACTCTTAAGAATAGCGGAGGAGATACTATAATCTTAAAGGACAATAATGGGGAAGTTATAGACAGTTTAATTTATTCTAATGAGTGGGGGGCAGATGGTAATGGAAAAACTTTAGAATTCTATAATGGAAATTGGTATGAAAGTTCTATTGTTAGGGGTACGCCTGGAACTGAAAATAGCTATACCCCCACTGAAATAGGTATTGTTGAGTATGTTGTTGATGGTGATACTCTTGAATTAGAAACTGGCGAGAGAGTTAGATTAATAGGTATTGATACTCCAGAAGTAGGGGAATATTATTATGAAGAAGCTAAGGATAGATTAAAAGAGATTGTTGAAGGAAAATCTGTTATTTTAGAACGAGATATAGAATACAGAGATATTTATGATAGATTATTAAGGTATGTTTATGTTGATAATTGGTTTGTTAATTTAGTTTTAGTACAGGAAGGTTATGCTAGTGTTTACCCATATGAGCCAAATACAAAATATAAAGATGAGTTTGCTGATGCAGAAAGTGAAGCTAAGGAAAGAGGTCTTGGTATTTGGAATGAAGCCCTAACAGGTCATGATATCCAATTAGAGACTTACCTTGATGACGAAATTAACCTTGGTATAGAACAAACAAAGCTTTTTAAAATTACAAACTTAAATCCGGAGATAGGCAGGGCATACAATATAACAGTTCACTTCAATATAACCAAAGACAACGTTCTAGTAAAGGAAGATTTTTTTGTAAAGGATGAAGTGAATTCCTATTCCACAACAGGGACAGGATCATTTTTGCCTGAGGGGGTTGGGCAATATACATTATGTGGAAGGATAATTAATTCAAGTGTTGAAGACAACAATCCTGATAATGATAAAGACTGCAAAGGATTTGCAGTTGTTGACACCAGCCAAATTCCATGCAATATAACCTTAAGCATAATAGTAGATAAAGATGTATATATAGAAGGAGAATCAATTAAATTTTATAATAACTTAAATAATAAAGAATTTCCATTTGTTATTGAATACTGGATAGAGGATTTTTTTGGTAAAGTGTATAAGAATCAGTATAATACAACTAATACTAATCAAAAATCATGGAAAACAAATATTGAAGAGGAAGATAGGGTATTATTTGTTAAGGCAATAGTTTATCCAAACTGCAATGATACTGACTTGTCTGATAATTCTGCTTCTAAAATGTTTATTGTTAAGTCTAATTACAGTGGAGAAGGTGAAGAAGAAATTGAAAATGAGAATTCCAGCTTAGAAATAGTTAAAGTTGATGACAATGTTAAATTTGGAGAAGTAGCTGATATCAAGGTTAAGTTGTATAAAGGCGATACAGGCAAATATTCAATAAGTTTGTGGGTTGAGGAAGATGGCAAGAAGATAAGTGATATTACAAAAATACATATGTATGATAAATATTCTTATTATAATGGACAATTGCCAGTAAATATTGATAATAACTGCGATAATAATTTAGAGGACGGCAGCTATGATGTTGTTTTGAGTGGGTTTGGTTTAGAAGAGAGAGGAATGATAGAGATAGCAGGTGTAAAAACTTCTTTATGTCCTAAAACTTCTACAGGAACATCTTCTACTGAAACAAGTTCTGAGAACTCAAAAAAGAAATTTGATTATGAAGTTACTGATTACGAATCTTATGTTAAAGTAAAAGAGGAATTTATAGTTAAAGTTAAGTTAGAGAATAATGACAATGAAGATTATGATATTAAAGTTTGGAGCTATGTTTACAGAGGCAGTAAAAGTTATACTGGTGATCAAGAAGCTAATATTGAGGAATTTGTATTGGGTGCTGGAAAATCAAAAGTTGTTGAGCTGAAAAATATTGTTTTGGATGCAGAATCTGGAGAGTATAAATTAAAAGTTAAGATAAATAAAAACAATCAGAAAACTGATTATGAGATTACAAAATCCATTAAAGTTGAAGCAGTAAATGAAGAGATTGAGAAGAATGAAACAATAGAAGAGAAAAAAAAAATGGGATAGAGAGGGAGTTCAGGTCACAAGTGATATATGAAAACTCTACTTATAAAGTTAAGAAATTAATTGGTTATTTTATTATTGGGATACTATCTTTTTTAAGTGTTGCTTTGTTGTGGAGAAGGTGAATAACCTTTTAAAGTAACACGCCCCCTATGGCGTATCCTGTGGAAAGGGTTAACTACGCTAGATGCTATATTCATTAGATGAGCGCTAATCCTCTTTAAGTATCTAGCTAATAAAACATATGCAACAGCTTCCTTTACCTTAATTTTTTTGTCATTCATAATATTTTCAATTAATTTATCGATAGTTTTAGTAATTACATCCTTATGTAAATTAACAATCTTATTTGCTTCTTCTTTATCGCATTCTTTGAAACTTTTTTTTGTTGCATTGAACATTTTAAAGACTTTATCTCCCGTATCTACTAATATTTTGATATATTTATCCTTTCCAAACTTTTTTGGGTACATCATATTAATTTCTACAATATTTTTAGAAAAATCACCTATCCTTTCTAAGTCTCTAATGACTTCAACTAATATTAAGGATGCTGCTGTGTCCTGAACAGGATTTATAGTAAGATGTTCAAATATTTTCCTCCTGGTTTCAATCTCTAATTTATTTAAGATTTTATCTTTTTTGTATACATTAATTTCAGTTTTTGTGTTATGCATTAGAGCAGTAACTGAATTTTTAAACATAAATTCACTGTGTTCAAACATCTCCTCAACACTCTTTAGAGATTGTTTTAGCAAATTTTCTTTTTTCCAAATTTTAATTATTTCTTTAAATACCATATTAATCACCTTTGTTTTTTTTATTTTATAAATATTTATCTATTTTTCTTTTTTTTTTTAAAATAATATAAAAACCAATGGAACTATATGTAATAAAAAATATATTATTAAAAATATGATTGTATTTTTCTTTGATTTTGTAGTTAATCTTGCAAAACTCTCTGCTAACCAAATAGGTACTTTTTTTACTGGATATAATATAATAATAGCAAATACATTAAATAACAAATGAGCAAAAGCAACTGTAATAGCAACTGGATTTAAGGTTACAAATGAAGCTAGGATTGCAGTAATGGTTGTTCCAATATTAGCTCCTAGAGTATAGGGGAATATTTTTCTTACTGTTAATAAACCAGCTCCAACTAAAGGAATGACTAATGAAGTTGTAATGGAACTACTTTGGACAGCTGCTGTGAATATTATACCAAGCAAAAAAGCTGTAAAATCATTTTTAAACAAATAATTGTCTAAAAAAATTTCTATTTTAGTCAGGACTAAAGACCTCATTATTTTTACTATTGTGACTAATGCGAAGAACAATAAAACCAATGAAATTATCACCATTATTATTGGATTGTGTATTAAGTTTTTTATTAAATGGACCATAGGTTCTGTAATCAGTTTTAGAGGGCTTAAAAATTTGATGCCACCAACACCAACAAATAAGTTAGCTAGTACAGAAGCAGACTTTTCTAGAAAATGTGTTTTTAGTTCTAATGGAAATAAGATTATGACTGCTAATATATTAAAGAAATCATGGACAGTAGCTGCAGCAAATGCTCTTTTGAATTCTTGTTTTCTACCAATATGACCCATAGAAACAATTGTGTTTGTTACAGTTGTTCCGATATTAGCACCCATTATTATAGGGATAGCGCCTCCAAGTGTTAATATACCTCCTGCAACACTACCTACAACTATTGAAGTTGTTGTTGAGGAACTTTGGATAATAGATGTTGCTAATATGCCTATCAACAAACCGACAAAAGGGTTAGAAGTTGTTTTAATCAAGGTTTCAGCAAAATCTTTTCCAAAAAGCTTGAAAGAAGCGCCCATCAAGTTTATACTGAGCAGAAATATGTATAACAAGACGATTAAAATAATTATTTTCTTTATAGTACTTAACCTACTTGAATTCATTTTTATCTCTTTTAATTACAAATAATGAGTTTGACATTTATATAAATTACCTTCATAAACTATATAAATATAAAAAAATTTATATAGTTGATATATTTAATAATATATTATGGTACATAAAGATGAGATAATCAGGAGAAAAATCCAGCTTATTGCAGGAAGCACCTATTCTGTATCATTGCCCAAAGGATGGGTTTTGGAAAATAAGCTTAAAGAGAAAGAAGAAGTGTTTATTACAAGGAAAGGAGATAAATCATTAAGCATATTCCCTGAAATTAGTAAAAAGATTGATAGTAGGGATACATTTAAACTTATTATTGAAGACTATGAAGAAGATATAAGTCAGATACTATTTGTCCTTTATTATTTGGGTTTTGAAAATATAATTATAACCTCAAATAAAGAATTAACAATTGATCAAAGGTCTAAAACAAAAGAAGCATTAAGACATATGGTTGGTACAGAAATATTTTATGAGGATAAAAATAAAATTATATTAAAAGTTTTGCTTGATAAATCAAAGGTTGATATAAATCAGCTTTTCTATAGAACTTTCCTTCTTATTTCATCTTCAATAGACCTAATCTATTATTCTAAAAAAAATTTAAATGAAATAAAGAGGAATGAAGATGAGATTGATAGATTATATAACTTGATAACAAAAATAATCGTGTTATCACAGACAAATACAAGTGTGTTAATATCCTCTAAAATAAAACATATGTCTTTTATACCCTCATATCTTCTTTTAGGAAAAAAACTAGAGAATATTGCAGACAAAGTTTATATGCTTGCTTCTCACATGTCAAAAAGTAAAAAGATTACAAAATTGGATACTTTTTTCTTGTTTATAAAAAAAAAAATAGAAAAAAATATGTCTTTTTTCCTTAATAAAGAAAGAAAAGCATTTATTAAAACTGAACGTGCTGTTTTTGAAAAACTCTTGAATGATATTGAACATATAAGTGATTTTAAAATAATTAAATATCTTGGTGATTTAATACGTCTTATAATAGATGTTGAAGAAGAACTGACTAATATATCATTCCGTAATAGATTAATTAGAGATAAGGTATTATAGATGTGATTATTATTTCTATAGCTAATTTAGAAACCTTTTTATAATACTTATTTTAATGGATATACTAAAACCATGAAAATCTTTGATTTGAATGGTGCAAAAACACTGGAAAATTTGTTTGCAAATTTTCGGTGTCTTGAAAATTTCATAGAAATTTTAAAGAGTCAGGAGGATTTTTTAGCATGGATCAAAAACTGAAAGAGAAGATAGATGAAGGTTATATATTATGCAGAACTATAGTTGAAGTAGCTGGAACACCCAAAAGCCATATAGAGAAGACAATGCAGCTAGTTATAGAAACTATAAAAAAGAGTGAAGGAAAAGATTTGATATTGAAGTCATGCGATATTTTTAAGGCAAAAGAAGTTGAGCTTAAGGAAGTAAAGGAAAAAGGAAAATTATTCAGCACTTATACTGAGATGGAAATTTTGTTCAAGAATATACCTAAATTAATTGGATTCTGTTTTGATTATATGCCTTCTTCTTTAGAGATATTGGAACCAAAAGGCTTGAATTTAGATACTAATCATTTTGCAAATTTATTGAATGATTTATTAGCTCATCTTCACAAAGCAGATATGGTTTTGAAGGGATTAAGGGCTGAGAATCAGATATTGAATGAGAATGCTTCTAATTTGTTAAGAAATCTGATAATAATAGCTTTATCAGGAAAACCTAAGACATTAAAAGAGATTGCAAAGATAACTGGGATTGGTGAAGAGCACTTAGGTAATTTTGTCAAGGAAATGAATGACAAAAGAAAGATTAAATTAGAAGGAGAAAAGTATTCTTTGAATAAGTATGCTTGAAAATGAAGGAAAAAATAATTTTCGGCACCAACTTCGTTGGAAAATGCAAGAAGTGATAAATAAAGTTGAAGCTTTGCTGTTTTCTTCAGGCAGAAGTATGAATGTAGATGAGATTAGCAATTTGACTAAGGTTAGTGTTGAGGATATTAAGAAATCATTGGAAGAATTAAAGAGAAAGTATGACGGCAATGAAAGTGTTGAATTAATCCAAGAAGCCGATCATTGGAAAATGACTGTAAGAGATAGATATATGTCTTTGGTTTCTTCGATTGTGACACAGACTGAGTTAAGTAAAACTTTGATGGAAACACTGGCTGTTATTGCATTCAAGTATCCTATAAAACAGGCAGACCTTATCAAGATGAGGACTAACAAGGCTTATGATCATTTAAGAGAGTTAGAAGAACTGGGTTTTATAACAAGGCAGAAGTATGGAAGAACAAGGTTGATAAAATTAGCCCAGAAATTTTTTGATTATTTTGACCTTCCAAGAGATAAATTAAAAGAAAAGTTTAAAGACTTTGACAGTTTAGCTAATGCTATAGAAGAAAAAGAAGAGATTATCGAGAAGATGAAAAAGGAAAGGAGCGAGGAATCCAAGGAAGGAGAAAAGACAGAAGTAGTTAAAGAAAAAGAAGTAGATTTAGTTGATGAAGAAGGCAAGAAAATAAAATTAGAAGTAATTGATGAGCCAGAAGTTTATGAGGAAGATAAAAAAATTGAAGTTGTTGAAGATAAAGAAAAACTTGGTAATCTAGAAGTATTTGATGAACCAGAGCAGAAGGTTGAAGAGCCAGAGGAAGAGAAAAAAGAAAAAAAAGAAAATTTTGAAGAAGTGCCTCAAGAAGTTCCTGAAGGAGTTGTTGATGAAGTTTCAGAAAATTTTGAAGAAGATATGATGGAAAAATTAGAGGAGAAGAAAGCAGAAGAAGAGTTTGAGAAAAAAGTTGATAAAAAAGTAGATGAATTGATACATCCTCCTAAGAATAAAGAAGATGAAGAAGTTAGTGAAGAAGAATTTGAGAATATGGGGGAAGAAAATAAATAAAAAGATGTTATTTCTGTTAAAATGCCCTAAATGCAAGCATAATATGAAGTATGAAACTAGGGACAAAACATTGTTTAAGAAAAGGAAATCATGCGTATATTGTGGAAGAAATTTTTCTGTAAAAGATTGTATAATCAAAAGGTTGAAATAGGCCCTAATTCACTGATATTCGAACTTCTAATTCGCTTGAATTCAGGCATTACAGAGGCTGTATTGCCATTTTAGAACCAAAAGACTTTTAAATAGAAAGGTATTAGCATTTACAGGGGATTCTAAGTAGAAAAAAAAAATGGATGATAAATCTGCTGAAATAAAGGAAAAAATAGTGCAAAGAGTAATTGAAGAAGAGATGAAGCAGAGTTATTTAGATTATTCTATGTCAGTTATTGTTGGAAGGGCTTTACCTGATGTAAGAGATGGGCTAAAGCCAGTACACAGAAGAGTTCTTTTTGCAATGCATGATATGGGCATGTTTCATAACAAAGCTTATAAGAAATGCGCAAGAATTGTTGGAGAGGTTTTAGGTAAATATCATCCACATGGAGATACTGCTGTTTATGATGCTTTAGTAAGAATGGCACAGGATTTTTCTTTAAGATATCCTTTGATTCAAGGACAGGGTAATTTTGGAAGTATAGATGGTGATTCAGCAGCAGCAATGAGGTATTGTATTACAGGAGATTCATTAATTTTAACAGACCGAGGTATTTTGCCTATAAGTTGTATTTCCAACAAAAAGGAAGCTTTAATTGATATGAAAATACAATCTTATAACGGAAAAAAAAACTCTGCAGCAAAATTCTTTAACTCTGGAAAACACAAAACCATCAGAATTGCTACTAAATCCGGTTATTCTATAGAGGGGTCTTATAACCACCCAATCTTGACTTGGAAATTAGGGGGCAATTTCAAACCAAAAATATCATGGAAACTTCTTGAACAGTTAGAAGAAGGAGATATTGCTATCATAAACAGAGAACATAGCTTTTTCAGTAACACACCATTAGATTTAAAAAAATATTTTCCAAAAACCGGCTTTAGAAATGATATAAAATTACCAACAATAATGAATAATGAACTGGCTTTCTTATTAGGGGCTTTGGTAAGTGAAGGAAGCTTCCACAACAAACAAATTTTATTCAATAATCAAGATAAAGAATTTTATAACAAAGTTAAATCAATAATTTTATCTCAATTCAAAGGCGTTCAATTATACGAAAGAAAAATAAAAGGCAAATGTACTGAATTGAGTATATATGAACAAAAAATTGTTATGTTTCTAGATAATATAGGTCTAAAATCTCATAAGTCTCATGAAAAAGAAATTCCTTTTTCGGTTCTTTTATCTACTAAAGAAAACATTAAATCATTTTTAACAGCTTTATTCGAAGGTGATGGAGGTGCTCAACTAGTTGTTGATAGAAGGCATGGTGGTAAAAGCGTACAATTAACTTATGATTCGAAAAGCGATAAGCTAATTAGTCAATTAAAGACATTATTGCTGAACTTTGGAGTAATCTCTGGAAAACCTTACCAAGATAAAAGAAACAGATGTTTTAAGATTTATGTCCCAGGTTTTGATAACGTATATAGGTTTTACAAGAACATTGGATTTTTTTCAGATAGAAAAAATAAAATTTTAGAATCAATAAAAAAAATAAATCCTACAAGATTAAGCAAAACAGATTTTGTACCTTTCTTAAATGATTATCTGAGAAACAAATATTCTTCATACATATTAAAACATTACAATTTTGACAGATATAACTCTTTAAAAAGAAATTATGCAAGATTAATAAAAATAATTGATAAAGAAGATAAGCTTTTAATTGATTTTATTCTAAAAAACAATTTCTATTTTGATCAAATAACAGAAATAGGGGGAAAAAAAAAAACAAAAGAAGTTTTTTCTGTAAAAGTAAACAGTAAATGTCATTCTTTTGTTGCTAACGGGTTCATTAACCATAATACTGAAGCAAGAATGAATAAATTAGCTGAAGAAATGCTGAAGGATATAGAAAAAGATACAGTAAAGTTTGTTCCTAATTTTGATGGAAGCCTGAAAGAACCTTCTGTTCTGCCTTCTAAACTACCTAATCTATTGATTAATGGAAGTTCTGGGATTGCTGTTGGAATGGCAACTAATATTCCCCCACATAATGTTACAGAAGTAGTTGATGGTGTTGTCAAGTTAATTGATAATCCTGATTCTACAATTGGAGAATTAATGCAGAGTGTTAAAGGTCCTGATTTTCCTACTGGTGGTATGATATGTGGAAGACAAGGTATTGAAAGCAGTTATAAAAACGGAAGAGGAAAATTGACTGTAAGGGCTAAAACTGAAGTTGAAGAAGTTAAAGGCAAGAAAAAGATAATTGTTACTGAAATTCCTTATATGGTCAATAAATCTCTGCTTATGAAAGAGATTGCATATATGGTAAAAGAGAAAAAAGTTTTAGGAATATCTGATTTAAGGGATGAAAGCGATAGGGAAGGAATGAGGATTGTGATAGAGTTAAAGCAGGGGGGCAATGTTGATGTTACACTAAATCAATTGTTTAAACATTCAAGATTACAGACTACGTTTGGAGTTATAATGCTTTCTTTGGTTGATAATCAGCCTAGAGTTCTGAATCTTAAAGAAATGATACAGTATTATATTGATCATAGAAAAGATATTATTGTTAAAAGGACAAAGTTTGACTTGAACAAAGCAGAAAAGAGGAAGCATATTCTTGATGGTTTGTTAATTGCTTTGAAAAATATTGACAATGTAATTAAATTAATTAAAGGAAGCAAGAGTGTAGATGAAGCAAAGAAAGGTTTGATGGGTAATTATAAATTAAGTTCTGAGCAGTCTGTTGCTATATTAGAGATGAGATTACAGAAATTAACTTCTTTAGAGCAGGATAAGATAAAGAAAGAATATGAATCATTATTGAAATTGATTGAGGAGTTAAAGTCAATATTAGATTCTGAGCAGAAAGTTCTGGATATTATTAAAAAAGAAAGTCTGGAGATAAGAGAAGAGTATGGTGACAAGAGGAAGACAAGCATTGTTGAGTCTCATGAAGAATTAGAGGTTGAGGATCTGATTGAAGATGAGCAGATGGTTGTAAGTATAACAAATGCAGGCTATATCAAAAGACTGAGTCCTGATACTTATAAGAGGCAGAAGAGAGGGGGTAAGGGCGTGATAGCAGCTACAACTAAGGAGCTGGATTTTGTTGAGGATTTATTTATTGCAAATACTCATGATTATATCTTGTTTTTTACAAATAAAGGAAAGATTTATTGGATGAAGGTTTATCATATTCCTGAAACTTCAAGGCAGGCAACAGGCAAGGCTATAGTTAATCTGCTTCCTTTAGGAAAAGATGAGAAAGTTAATGCGTTTATTCCTGTAAAAGGATTTGATGAAGGTTTGTATTTAGTCATGGCAACTAAAAAAGGTACTGTTAAAAGGATTCCTTTGAATTTGTTTTCTAATCCAAGGAAAACTGGTATAATTGCTTTGACTTTGACATCAGATGATGAGTTAGTTGGTGTTAATTTGACAGATGGAAATAATAATATAATGATTGCTACAAAAAATGGAAATGCTGTTAAGTTTAGTGAAAAAGATGTAAGAGCTTCTGGAAGAAGTTCAATGGGTGTAAGAGGAATTAGATTGAAAGATGCTTCAGATGAAGTTGTTGGAATGGTCATAGCTGAAGATTCAAAGACATTATTGACAATAACTGAGAATGGCTATGGGAAAAGGACTTTGATTTCAGACTATAGTTTAATTCATAGAGGCGGATCAGGAGTAATTAATATACAATGTTCTGATAGAAACGGCAAAGCTGTTGCTGTCAAGTCTTTGAATGAAGAAGATGAATTGATGTTTATGAGCAAGAAAGGTATTGCAATAAGGACTGTAGCTAAAGATATTTCTGTTATTGGAAGAAACACGCAAGGAGTTAGGTTAATGAATTTGTCAGAAGGAGATAAAGTTGTGAGTGCTGCTAAGATTGTTAAGGATAATGGTAAGGTTTAAATA
>CAZSMA010000001.1:0-16471 GCA_964608065.1 uncultured Methanosarcinales archaeon | reverse complement strand
ACAAGTTGTTAATCAGATTATGAAGCAGAAAGGACTTAAAGGGATTAGATTAGAAGTTGCAAATAAGAATCCTGAAGAAAAGGTTTATGAATTAACTAAAATTTATCATTGCGTATGTGCTCTAAAAGATTATTCAAAAACTCATTAATAAAAACATTTAATAACTAAATTGAAACTTTATTTCTTATGAAAGGCTTAATAATAACAAACAAAGGAATAGAAGATATTTCTGTGCTAGAAGTTAAAAAAATAATTGGAAGTAAAGGTAAGGTTGAAGATACAGTTGTAATGTTTGATTTTAAGAAAGAAGAAGAGCTTTATGAGTTATGTTATAGGGGGCAGTCATTTGCTAAGGTTCTTGAACTTTATGATTATTTTGAATTCAGTGATAAGAAAAAAATCATTGAAACAATAAAAAAAATTAAAATCCTAAAAAATAATAATAAAACATTTAGAGTTAAATGTAAAAGAATAGGTGAGCATGATTTTTCTTCACATGAAATAGAGGGTGAAGTTGGAGAAAATATTGATTTGAAGTGTGATTTAGAAAATCCAGATGTTATTTACTATGTCTATATTTACAATAATAAATGTTATTTTGGTGTTGATGTTTCAGGAATGGATTTAAGCAAAAGAGACTATAAGATTTTTAGTTTGCCTAATTCGTTAAAAGGGACAATAGCTTACAGTTTGGTTAGGATTGCTGGCTATGATAAAAATAAAGTTTTATTAGATCCTTTTTGTGGAAGTGGGGAAATAGCGATAGAAGCTGCAAGGTTTGCTTCCAATTTTCCAACTAACTATTATAATAAGAATAAACTGAACTTTAAGTTTAATTTTGACAAGGTTGACAAGAAGATTGGCAAAAAATCTAAGGTTTATTGTTTTGACACAACGCAGAGGAATGTGAAATCTGCTGAGAAGAATTCTAAGATTGCTGGAGTCAATAAATTACTACATTTTTCTAGGACAGATACTGATTTTTTAGAATTAAAGTTTAAAGATAATGTAGATATTATTGTAACTCAGGTTCCCTCTTTATCTAAATATTCTGATAAAAAGGATATTGAGAAGAAATATGATGAGTTTTTTTACCAAGCTGAGTATATTTTAAGAAAAAACGGTAAAATAGTTGTTATTTCTGACAAAACTGAAGAGTTAAAGAAGAAAGGAGAAAAATATAAGTTTAAGGTTAAGGAAGAGAGAAGTGTGTTTATGGGAGAGCAGGAGATGAAGGTTTTAGTCTTAAACAAAAAAGCTTAAAAAGATAAGGAAATTCTTAAAGTGCTTAAGGTGATATCATGGATAACAATAATATAATTTTTGAAATTATTAAAAATACAGTTGGATTAGATGATACTATAAAACGTTTGAACAGAGAGCATAATAAGGATTTTAAAGGTGCAGTAGTAATTAACCGTAATTCTAGACTTCCAATTGTTCAAGCTTTTGGATTTGATCTAAATAAAGGATATATTTTTGAAGATGCTGGGGAGGAATGTTTATCTGATTTAAGCGACGGAATAGTTAAATCAATAGATGCATATGGATTATTATTAGGTATGGGTAAGCTTGCTGAAGAAATTCCTTTGCTTATCACTAATGAAACTCTTAGGTTTGAATATCTGTAATATTTTTCTTTTTTAATTAGTAAACATAATTCTAGTTTATATACAATTAAGTAAAGTTTATAAATAAAACAGAATTCTTGCAGTTTATGAGTACAAGAGCAATAAGACCAATCCTTCTTAAGAGGGGCAGAAACAGAAAGAGAAGGTTAAAGAGCTTTAAGACTGAAGAAAAAGCTAAAGCTTATGCAGAGAAACAAGGAATAAAAGAATGTGTTCTAGAGAAGAATAAAAAAGGTAAAATAAAGATAAAAATAAAATAAAAACTATTTCTTATTCTTAATAAAATAGATTAAACTATATATCACAGAGATTAAGAAATAAGTTGGAATAATAAATATTGTAATAATAAAGAATACTGGCTCTTCTATTCCAATTAACCCACTTATTATATTATGCAACATTATTGAAACAAAACCTGCAACTATAATTATCCAAACTTTCTTCCAGCTTAATAAGAATAATGGTTTTAGTTTCATTTCTGTTTACATCTTGTGTAATAGGATATAATGAAGTATAAAAGGTTTGCTGAAAACCTATTAATATAATTTTTCCGTTAACTTTATAAACCCAGTATTATTTCTAAGGCGAGGTAGGGTAAGAACTTAGTTATCGGTTGGAAACAACTGAGGAAAGTCCACCCACTATGAAAGACCACTCTCGGAAGGGAGATTTTGTAAGGGATGGCAACCACTCAGAAACGATACCACCATAATTTAGGATGATGGATGTGAAGGAACTGGCAACAGTTCTGAGTTAACCTCCTGACGTTTTTTATGTCCTGGGAAATCAAATTTCCGGGAACTTGAAAAATCCAATTTTTCAAGTGAAAGGATGAAACGGTGAGCCCTGGTTTGTGCAACTTCGCTATGAAGGCTTAGTTAAATACTAAGACAGATGATTTCACATGAACATCTGACAGAAGGTGGCTTATTTTTACCCTGCCTTTACTTTTAAAAAAAAAAAAAAATGGCAAAAGACAAAATATCAATGCCGTCAAGTACAGCTGGAATTACCAGATACTTTGATGACTATAAGAGTAAAATAGAGTTTAAACCCGGACATATTATAATTCTTACAATATTAGTTATAGTAATAATACTGGTTCTGCATATGTATGGTCAAGGATGGCTAGGATTACCATGATACCTGGGATGAATAGTAGACAAGCACAAAAGATGATGAAGAAGATGGGTATTCAGCAGGTTGAAATAGATGCTAAAGAAGTTATTATAAGAGGAACAGAAAAAGACATTATTATAACAGAGCCTCAAGTAAGCAAAGTCAATATGATGGGGCAGGAAACATTCCAAGTAGTAGGAAATATTGAAGAAAGAGAAGTATCTACAGAACCTGATATTAATGAAGATGATATTAAAACAGTTATGGAGCAGACAAACAAGCCTAGGGAAGAAGTAGAGCAAGTATTAAAAGACACTAAAGGCGATTTAGCAGAAGCAATTTTAAAATTAAAATAGAAAGTTTAAAAAACTTCTAAGCCATTATAACTTATATATGGAGAAATTTCAGGAGTTAAAAGAGTCTGCAAAAAAAAAAATCAGTATAGCAGACCATATGCTAACACAGACTTATCCTTTAGTTAAGGATGTAAGATTATTGCTAACAGTATTAGAAAACGTGTTTTTGGCTTTAAGCTATTCAATGAGTTCAGTGCTGCATTATGACAGGTTATTCAAGAAAATACCTGTGTTTCCAGACAGTTTTGAAGGAAAATTCCATATTTTCAAAGCTAGATGTGTTCCAAGGTATAATTTAGATAAAGAATACCTATCATTGATAAGAGATGTTAAGGATATTATTGTAGCACACAAGAAAAGTCCTGTAGAGTTTGTAAGGAATGACAGATTCATTATCTGCTCTGAAAATTACAAGATGAAGACAATAAGTGTTGAAGAATTAAAAAAAATAATATCAAAATCAAAGATGTTTATACATGAAACAAACATTATAGTGAATAAAAATGAGGGAATCTTTAGATAACGCATTCAGGGAAATAAGGAAGGTAGACCATTTGATATTTGTCAGTCTAAAATATACAAGGACTGTTGATATGATAAAGCATGTCATAAAGAGGATGATAAGTTCTTTTGATTTTATGATGGATGCTTTACTTCTAGACTTAAAAAAAAAAAAAAGAATAAAATAAAAAAGATTCCAAAAACTCCTGGCCAAAAAACAAAAATGTTGAAAGAATTCTTCAAAAAGGATGATACTATCCTGGAACTTATACAATTTTATTTAAACTTAAGAAATATTGATAGAGCACCGTACACAAAAGCAAGGGAATACAGAAGACATGTTACAATGACTGTGATTATAAATGGAATACCGCAGGAAATGAATATAGACAAAGTGAATGAATATTATATTATAATAAAAAAATATTTGAATTATGTTAGGACACTATTAAAAGTGGAAAATGACTAAGTTTATTGTTATAGCTTCTGGAAAAGGAGGTACTGGAAAGACAACTGCTTCTATAAATATAGCAACTGCTTTGAGTGATTTTGGAAGGGATGTTATAATAGTTGATGGAAATATAACAACACCTAATGTTGGGCTGCATTTGGGAATGCATTCTACACAATTGACATTACATGATGCTTTAATGGGGAAAAAAAATATTAAAGAAGTTGTTTATTCTCATCCAAGTGGTTTAAAGGTTATACTTTCTCATCTTTCTTTTGATAAATCAAAAGGAGTTAAAGAAAACATTGCAGATGTAATCATGAAATTAGCAGGAGCAACTGATGTAGTTATAATAGATACAGAAACAGGTTTTGGAAAAGACCTGCAGGATTTAATCAAATCTTCAGATGAAGTTTTAGTTGTTACAACACCTGAGTTAGCAGCTGTGACAGATGCTTTGAAGACAATCAAATTAGCAGAAGACCATGATGCAACTATAATAGGCGTTGTTCTGAACAGGTATACTGGAAATGAAACAGAGATGCATATAGAAAATATTGAGAGAATGCTTGGAAAACAGATATTAGCTGTGATTCCTGAAGACAAGAATATAAAAAAATCAATTAATCTTAAACATCCTATAATATATGCTTATCCAATGAGTCCAGCTTCAGTAGGTTTTAAGAAATTAGCAGCTAAACTAATAGGAGAAAAGTACGAATATGGGTTAGATAAAGAAGAGAAGTCAAGTATGTTTAATTATGTCTTGAAAGGATTGGGATTAAGATGAGGAAAAGTAAGAAAAGAAAAGAGGAAATAGAACATAAACTTAAATTGATTAGAGAAGAAAGGGGTAAGTTAAAAGTGAAAAAGAATGTATTTCTTGATAAAATAGTTTATTGGGCTGCATTGTTTATTGCTATATTAGGAAATATGTTGATAGCAATTTCTTTGATTCCGTTTTTGCTTACTTTGAATGAGGTAATGCTTTATGTTGTTATGGTTGTAATTGGCTTGTCATTTGGTTTGTTTTTTGAGATACTGGTTAGAGATATTGAGAAATTGGAGAAAAAGCACCATATTATTATCAGTATATTGATACCGTCTATTGCTGTAATAAGTTTTTTTGTTATAACTGTTGTTGCTAATAATCTAAAGAATGTGCTGAATATTGGTATTTTCACTCATAATCCTTTGGTTGTAGCAGCTGTTTATGCTATATTTTTTATTCTGCCTTATGTTGTTTATCATTCTATTGTTAAGAAGAGAAAATGGTGTCGGTAGCCGAGATACATTCTATTATTATTTAGATTATAAATTCGCGAAATTTCTATAAAAAACAAAAGTAATAAAAATGTTAGGGGTTTCTTAAGGAAAGATGCAAAAAAGAAGAGGGGAAAAAAAAAATTTAATTAGTAATAAAAGAGTTAGTAGCAATAAGATTAATGTTGAATACCTTGGTACTTTTAAAGAAATAGCCCTCCTTTTTAAATTAATTATGTTAAAGAAATTTAAAAAACTTAACAAAAATCCAAAAAGAATTCTAATTATTAACTCAATTACGATAGGAGATTTCATGGTCTCATTACATGCTCTGAAATATTTTATTGATAAGAATAATGCAAAGGTTGATTTGATGGTTTCCCCCCCCGTGAAACCTCTTGCAAAGAGAATTGTAGGGGTTAGAACGGTTTTTACTGCTAAGTCTTTGTGCAATCGAAAGACAGAACAAGTGCGTACAAGTCAGAAGAAATTCCCGAGTTATGATTTTGTTTTGGTTATGAGAATAAGTGAAGATGCCTATAATATCCTAAAAAAAATAAAATTTAAGAGTATCAAATCATATTTAGGACCTTATATACGGTATGGACTTCATCTGGCTGGAAATCTTTCAAATAAGGATACAGTAAAACAAATTAGAGAGCTGAATTTTGAGATTATAGGTGAAAAAGAAATAAGTAAGCTAGATTTTGATAAAATATTTAAATTTTCTAAATCAGATTACAAGAAAATTGAAAAATTAAAACTGTTTAAGAAAAAAAATAAAAAAATAGTAATCCATACAGGTTCAGGCTGGCCAGTCAAATTGTGGGACAACAATAAATGGGTTAAATTATTAAACAAGATTAATGAATTAGATAATTTTCAATTTATTTTTGTTGGGGCTAATGGGGAGGAAAAAAAACATTATAATCATATAAGGAAAAAAGTAGACTTTAAGTTATATTCTTTGATACAGAAATTAGATTTGAAGGATCTTACATTATTTATGAAGAATTGTGATTATTTTATAGGAATAGACAGTGGCCCTAGGCATATTGCTCATCTAATAGATTTACCTAGTATTAACTTATTGGGTCCTGGTGCTAAAATATTTAAACCTACTAATAAAGGGGATATTGTTATTGACAAATCGAATTGTAAATGCGTAAGCCTTTTTTGTTATCATACAAAAACCTGTATGGAAAAAATAACAGTAAATGATGTTTTTAAAGCCTTTAAAAAGCGTTACTATATAAAAAGAGAAAACAAAAAGAAATAAATCTAGAAAAATTAAAAAAAAGGACGAAAAGGGCGATAGCCGGGATTTGAACCCGGGCGGAGAGATCCACAGTCTCCCATGCTGCCAGACTACATCACCATCGCCATAAGTTCAAAGAATTACTAAATAGGTTATAAATTTTACTGATTATAATATAGTTTCCGCAATCTTTATAAAGGGTTTCTAATTCCTAGGCATAAAGCCCGAGTCATTAAGGCGTATCTAGGGTTTAGATACGATTTTCTCGGATTTATAATAATTAAAATATAAAGTAAAATGGAAGAACAAAAATATCAAGAATCACAAGATGATTTTAGGCATCTGGTTAGAATTGCAAACACAGACCTTGATGGCAGTAAACCCTTATATCATTCTTTAGCTAAAATAAAAGGGATTAGTTATGCATTTGCAAATGCGATAGTTGTAGTATCTAATCTAAATAGAATAAAAAAAATAGGAGAGCTTAGTGATGCTGAGACAAAAGCAATAGATGATATAATAAATAATCCTGCTAAATATGGTTTACCTATATGGATGTTTAACAGAAAGAAAGATTTTGAAACTGGAAAAGATGTGCATTTAGTTGGAGGAGATTTAGATTTCCACAAAGATAATGATATTAAGTTAATGAAAAAGATAAAAAGCTACAAAGGAATAAGACATGTTTTTGGATTACCAGTAAGAGGGCAAAGAACCAAATCTAATTTCAGGAGAAACAAAGGAAAGGTTACAGGGGTTAAACGTAAAAAAGGAGTAAAGGCAGGTAGAACTTAAAATGGGACAAAAAAAATTTTTTTCAAAAATTTTTGAGCCCCATTTTTAACGGAGTCAAAAATGGGAGACCCAAAGAAAAAAAGAAAAAAATATCAGAAGCCATCACATCCTTGGCAGAAAGAAAGGATAGATGAAGAGAAAGGAATAACTAAAGAGTATGGCTTCAGAAATAAAAAAGAAATCTGGAGAATGAAGTCTATGCTTAGAACTTTCATCAATATAACAAGACAATTAATTGCAGATACAACAAAACAAGGAGAAAAAGAAAAAATACAATTATTGAATAAATTATCTTCATTAGGGTTAATAACAAAAACATCGAAATTAGAAGATGTACTTAATCTTACCCCTAAAGATATTATGGAAAGAAGATTACAGACCTTAGTTTTTAGAAAAGGACTTGCAAAAACTGCAAGCCAGGCAAGACAGTTTATTGTACATGGCCATGTCAGCATAGGAGATAAAAAGATTACATCACCCTCATATCTAGTTGTAACAGCAGAAGAACCGAAGATAAATTTCTCACAATTATCACAATTAGCATCTCAGGATCATCCTGAAAGAGTTGCAGGTAAGAAGGAGACTAAAAAGTGAGAGGAAGAGATACTATGGGAAGAGGAAATCTAAGATGGGGAATATGCCACATCTATTCATCCTATAATAATACTATAATCCATGTGACAGATATTACAGGAACAGAGACTATAGCAAAGGTTTCAGGAGGAATGGTTGTTAAAACAGATAGATTAGAAAGTTCACCGACAGCAGCAATGATGGCTGCAAAAAAAGTAGCTGATATAGTAATGTCAAAAGGTATTAATGGAATTCATGTTAAGATAAGGGCTAAAGGCGGCCATAATGGTGTAAGGACACCAGGTCCTGGAGCTCAGGCAGCTGTAAGAGCTTTATCAAGGATGGGCCTAAAAATCGGAATAATAGAAGATGTTACTCCTGTGCCTCATGACGGCTGCAGAAAAAAAGGGGGCAGAAGAGGTAGGAGGGTTTAATATGGAAGTCAAATTATTGGAAAATGATAAAGAAAAGAATAAAATTTCTTTTGTTATTAAAGGAATAAACCCGCAGATAGCTAATTTATTAAGAAGGAATATGATAGAGGATGTTCCAGTAATGGCAGTAGAAGAAGTAGAGTTTAGAAAGAATAATTCAATATTATATGATGAGATAATTGCTCACAGACTTGGGTTAATACCATTTACTACAGATTTGAAATCTTATACATTACCTGAAAAATGTAAGTGCAAAGGTGAAGGATGCGCAAGATGTACATTGAAGATGGTGTTAAAAGCTAAAGGTCCTGGAACAGTTTATGCTTCTGAAATCAAAACAAAGGATCCTAAAGTAAAACCAGTCTTTCCAAAGACACCTATTGTTAAATTATTAAAAAACCAGGAACTTGAATTAGAAAGTATTATGATACTAGGAAAAGGAAAAGAACATACAAAATGGAGCCCTTGCTTATGTTATTATAAGTATAAGCCATTTATTGAATTAACCAAGAATCCATCTAATCCTGAAGAGTTAGTAAAAAGCTGTCCAGTAGATATATTTGAGCTGAAGAATGACAAAGTTGTTGTCAACAAAGATAATATGCTTAAATGCCATTTATGCAAAGCCTGTGTTGACACTTCAGATGCTGTAAAACTGACAGAGAATGATGATGAGTTTGTTTTTTATATAGAAAGCTGGGGGCAGTTAAGTCCAAAAGAGATCGCAATCGAATCTTTGAATATGTTTCAGGAACAACTTCAATGTTTTGAGAAAGAATTAAAGAAATAAAAAAAATAAAATAAAATAATAATTTAAGATGAGAACAGGTCCAACAAATCAGAATTTGAGAAAACTTATTGAAGATTTAAAAAGATTAAGTAGTGAGCAGAGTCTTAAAATATGGAAAAGGATAGCTCTGGACCTGGAAAAACCAACAAGACAGAGAAGAGTTGTTAATTTATCAAGAATCAGCCATCACACTAAGGAGAATGATACTATCATAGTTCCAGGAAAGGTCTTAGGGTCAGGTTTATTGAACCATAAACTGACAATAGCAGCTTATAGTTTTTCAGAAGGAGCGTTGGAAAAGATAAAAGAAAAAAATGCAAAAGCAATGACAATTACAGATTTAATGAAAGAGAATATAAAAGGGAAAGGGGTTAAGATAATAGGATGATAATTGACGCTAAAAATTCAATACTTGGAAGATTAGGAACAGTTGTTGCAAAGAAAAGCCTGTTAGGAGAGAAAATAGACATAATTAATTGTGAGAATGCTGTTGTAGTAGGAAAAAAAAGGGAAATCTTAACAAGATATAAACATAAGTTTGATAGAGGAATTCCATCTAAAGGTCCTTTTATTCCTAAAACATCTGATAGATTTGTGAGAAGGGCAATAAGAGGCATGCTGCCTTATAAAAAAGACAGGGGTAAAAATGCTTTTAAGAATATAAAATGTTATGTAGGAGTTCCTGAAGAGTTTAAAGATAAAAAATATAATGAAGTTAAAGAAGCAGCAATGTCTAAACTTAACAAAGGCATAACTGTAAGAGAAATATGTCAATATTTAGGTGGTAAAATATGAAAGTAGTACACACTTCAGGTAAAAGAAAAAGAGCAGTGTCAAGAGCAACTTTAAGAGAAGGTAAAGGAAAAGTAAGAGTCAATGGCGTTTTACTAGATAATTTTACTCCAAAATTAGCAAGATTAAAGATTAGAGAACCTTTATTATTAGCAGGAGATATAGTAAATAAAATTGATATAGATATTAATGTGTTTGGAGGAGGAATTAATGGTCAAGCTGAAGCTTCTAGATTAGCAATTGCAAGAGCTTTAGCTAAGTATGATAAGAAATTGCAGGAAGTATTTTCAAAATATGACAGACATTTATTAGTTGCAGATGTCAGAAGGAAAGAAGTCTATAAACCTAATGATTCAAAAGCTAGGGCTAAGCGTCAAAAAAGTTACAGATAAAAGTTATTTTGAAGTTCTTTTAGTCTATAAAAGATATTTTATCTCTTTTTTTAAGAATAGAGGTTAAAAACGCTTCTATACCCTTTTTAAGACCTTTTAATTATTTATTGACTCACTGGCCACTGGCCAACCTCGCGTGAGGTATATAAATGAATACATCTACTAATTCTACAAAAAAGAGAACACGCAAAACTACCAAATTAAGATTTTCTATTACATCTAAAATCTATTATGCAGTTTAGCTTAACATTCTCTTTTTTTTTTGACCTCTGAGAGATTCCTTTCAATAAATGAAAAGAAAATCTTACATAAGATGAGATTTCAGAGGGTATAAAAAATGGAAAAAATTGATTTAATAAAGTATCTCCCAAAAAATATTGTTAGTGGGAAGAATAAATATGAATATGAGTTGAAAGTAAAAGTAGATGATGAATCTTTAACTTGCTATTACTTTCGTCCTTCTGAACACGCAGGTTTTAGGGAATATTGTTACATTATCCCGCGTTTTATTTCAAAAACAAATGAAACATTTGAAGTTTTAGGATTGCTACAAGCAGAGATGGGCAAAACACAAAATGGCTGTATTAATTTTTGTAATCACGAACACCAATTAATCAACAAAGTAATTAATTGGTTTGATAAAGAACTTTATTTTCCAAAAGATAGATGGAAATGGTACATAAAAATAAATATTAATGAACCTTTGGATCAGAGTTATAAAAAAGAAGTTGAGGGTAAAGTTGTTAATCATTGGATTAAAAAAATAGGTTTATCTCTAGAACAAGCTTATCCTAAAAAAGTTAGTTATATTAAAAATACTGAGAATAAGGAATTGGGGTTTTATGATTATGGTACTTTGATTATTGAACGTAAAAATAATATTCTAAGTCAGATAATAAAGAATTTTGTTAAAAAAACGACTCAAAATATATTAAGTTACGAAGAAGATGAAATAAGGAATTTTATGAGAGGAATAATAGCTGGAGAATCAAATGTAGAGATTCATAAACAATCTAAACATTATAGGGTTTATATAAGTTCTAATAAATTTGAAGAAAGAAAAATATTCCAAGATTGTTTAAATAGATTAGGAATAAGCTCAACTAATTATGATAATTTTGTTGGATTAATTGTCTCTAAAAAAGAAAACAATCTTAAATTATTTAAACAGAGACTTATGTGTTTAAGTCCTAAGAAATACAATAAATTTCTAAGAATGCTAAGTCTTTATGGTGATTTTGATGAATTAAAAGATTACAAAAGTAAGATGCCCCATCCTCACAATAAAATACCTCAAAAAATAATTAAAAAGATTATTGAATTACATCATAAAGACCCTTCTGCTCCAGCTTGGCAAATAGCAGAACAAGTTGGTGTAAGTGCTATAAAAGTTCAGAGAGTAAGGAAAGAGAATAACTTGGATATAAGAAGACTAAAAACGCCAAAACATATTATAGAAAGAATAAATTATCATTCACAATAAAAATTAAGTTATCTTTCAGGAGATATAGCATACAATTCTTTTAATTTACCTAAAATACTCTCTAAATTAATTTCCTTATTTGGGTTTAACAATCCTTTAATAGAATCATCAAAAGTTTGTTGCATCATATTTTTGTGGAGATCAAACAATGTCCTGTATTCTTCAGAGTAGCTGCTCTTACCGTAAGACTTAACATCTAAAGTTCCATTTACACGGTACCCTACGTCAAATCTATCTAATTCACCATCAGCTAAATCTGCAAAGAAATAAATTCTCTCTATTTCTATATCCTCTGAACTAGGCGGCCATGTCGGTAGGGTAATACCTCCCCATATTTCTTCTCTAAGAGTAGAAGAGTTTGAATTGTCAACACTCTTATGAATAGTATAATCATATTTATCTTCTTTTTTAGGTTTAAATCTATGTTCAAATGTAGATATAGTACCATCCTTGTATTTTATATCTCTTTCTTTCATATCACCTTTTGATATTATTATTTTAGCAGCTCTTGCATATATGTCAGGTTGATTTTTTTGAGTAGAATTCTCTTTAGGAGCTATCACACCTGCTACTCCCATTCCAGAATATTTAATGAAATCCCTTCTTGATAATCCTGTGCTTGTTCTCATGTTACCCCCCATTATGTTAAAAATATAAGTTAATATTTAAATCTTTCTTTTTATTATGTTTCTAAAGTAGTAACGTATTTTTTTTAGGATTTATTATCCTTTATATTCTGAGTTATATATATATTACTAATTGATTAAATAATTTTCAACACTTGAAAATTTATTTCCGATAATTTTATAAACCAAACCTTAATTCTAACCTGTATCATGATAATACCAATAAGATGCTGGAGCTGCGGAAAACCATTAGCTCATTTATGGGAAGAGTATGAAGAAAGAGTTGAAAAAGGAGAAGATAGAAAGAAAGTATTAGATGGGATAGGATTAGAAAGATATTGCTGCAGAGCAATGTTTTTAGGTAATGTTGAGCTTATAGATCAGGCAGCACAGTTTAAGAAGTTTTAAAATGAAACAAACAAGTTTATCGCTGTTATTACTTCTTTTATTACTTTTAGCCCTTTAAGGGCTCTGCATTTTTTTTTTTTTTATTTTTTAAAAAAAAAAAAATAAAAAAATAAAATAAAAAAATTATAATAAAATGGTTGATTTCAACAAAATTGCCAAGAAATGGCAAAAAAAATGGGAAGAAAAGAAAGTATTTGAGGTTGAAGTAGATATAAAAAAAAAAAAATACTATGTTCTAGAAATGTACCCTTATCCAAGCGCTTCAGGATTGCATATGGGTCATGCAAGGAATTATGCAATAGGAGACTGTTTTGCAAGATACAAAAGAATGAATGGATTTAATGTTCTTTATCCTATGGGTTATGATAGCTTCGGATTGCCAGCTGAGAATGCTGCTATTAAGGCTAAATCACATCCAAAAATATTTACTGAGAACGCAATCAAGAATTTTGTAAAGCAGCAAAAGGAATTAGGGTTGAGTTATGATTGGAATAGGATGTTAGCATGTCATACTCCTGAATATTATAAATGGGATCAATGGATATTTTTACAGTTGTATAAGAAAGGACTAGCTTATAAGAAAAAGAGTTTTGTAAATTGGTGTCCTCAATGTAAAACAGTTTTAGCTAATGAACAGGTTGTTCAGGGAAAGTGCTGGAGGCATACTGATACAGATGTTGAAGTTAAGGACTTAGATCAATGGTTTTTCAAAATAACAGATTATTGTGAGAAGTTGCTGAAAGGATTGGATAAATTAAAAGAATGGCCTGAAGATATAAAGATAATGCAGAGGAACTGGATTGGAAGGAGTGAAGGAACACTTATAAAATTTAAGATGAAGGATACTAATGAGGAAATTCCGATATTCACAACAAGGGTTGATACAATATATGGGGTTACATTCATGGTTTTTGCTCCAGAAAATCATTTGGTGAGAGGGTGGGTTAAAGGAACTAAATATGAGAAAGAGTTTGAAAAATTCTTGCAAGAGATTCAGAAAGAAAGCTTTATTGATAGGACAAATGCAGAAGCAGAGAAAAAAGGAATGTTTATTGGAAAGTATGCTATAAATCCAATGACTAATGAAGAAGTTCCTGTTTATATAGGTAATTTTGTAATATACAGCTATGGTGCTGGAGCTGTTATGGCTGTTCCTGCTCATGACCAAAGAGATTTTGAGTTTGCCAAGAAGTTTGATATCCCTATAAAGGTTGTTATTAGTAGCCCTATGTTTGACTTGGATTCTGATAAGATGAGCAGAGCTTATCTTGATGATGGCAATCTGGTTAATTCTGATAAATTTAATGGAACAAATAACAAGGAGGCTATTAAAGAGATCAATAAAGAATTAGAGAAAAGAAAAAAAGGAGGAAGCACTATTAATTATAAGTTAAGGGATTGGTTAATTTCAAGACAAAGATATTGGGGTTGCCCTATACCAATAATTTATTGTGATAAATGTGGAGGAGTTCCTATTCCTGAAAAGGATTTACCTGTTTTGCTTCCAGAAGATGTAAAATTTGGCGGTAGTGGAAATCCAATGCTGACATCAAAGAAATTTTTTAATGTTAAGTGTCCAAAATGCGGAGGAAAAGGAAAAAGAGAGACAGACACAATGGATACTTTTGTTGACAGCAGCTGGTATTTTATGAGATATGCTGACTCTAAGAATAGTAAAAATATATTTTCAAAAGAAAAAGCGAATTACTGGCTGCCTATAGACCAGTATATTGGTGGAAAGGAGCATGCTACAGGACATTTGATTTATTTCAGATTTTTTACTAAATTTTTCAAGGATTTAGGATTAATTGATTTTGACGAACCTGCTTTAAGGTTGTTTAACCAGGGAATGTTGCATAAAGAAAATCATGTAATGAGTAAAAGCAGAGGAAATGTTGTTTTGCCGGAAGAAGTTTCTAAAAAGTATGGTATTGATACAGGAAGATTGTTTCTTCTTTTTGTTGCATCTCCTGGTAAAGATATGGAATGGAGTGATGAAGGTGTTGAAGGAAGCTTTAGATTCTTGAATAAGGTTTATAGGCTGATAACTGAGAAAAAAAGAACAGATAAAGATGATAATAAACAGATAAGTAAGATGCACAAAACAATTAAAGAAGTTACAGAGAATTTTGAAAGCTTTAGACTAAATAATGCGATAATATCTTTAATGGAGTTAGTAAACTATTTGAGTAATTTTGATGAAATAAATAAAAAAGTTGCTGAGAGTTTGGTTATTATGCTTGCACCTTTTGTTCCACATTTATCAGAAGAATTGTGGGAGAAATTAGGAAATAAAGAGTTTATTTCATTAGAGAAATGGCCTAAATATGATAAGAATAAGATTGATGTTAAACTAGATGCTGTAGATGAGTTAATTGACAGAACAATAGCTGATATTAAAGCAGTTCTAGAACTGATTAATGTTAAGAATCCTAAAAAGATTACAATGATTGTTTCAGCAGAATGGAAATATAAGTTTGTTAAAATCTTAAAGAAAGAGATTGAGAAACAAAGAGATATAAGTGGGTTGATTAAGGCTGTGATGAAAGAAGAGAAGTTAAGAAAACATGGGAAAGATATCACAAAAATGATTCCTATATTCTTAAAGGACCCTTCCAAAATGCCAAAAGCAGTATTAGACCAGAAAACAGAGTTTGAGAATTTAGTAAATTCTAAAGAGGTTTTTGAAAAAAATTTTAAAGCTTCTGTTGAATTTGTAAAAGCAGAAGATTCTAAAGATCAAAAAGCAGCTAAGGCATTACCTAATAAACCTGCTATTATAATAGGTTAAATTCTTTACATAATATTTCAAGTTTTTCTCTTTTTTTTGGGTGTCTAAAATTTATTTTTTCTTTAAATATTTTAATAGGTTTTCTAGCATCAATTTTTAGAATAAAAGCTTCTTGTTTATGTTTTTTAAAAATACAAGATTTTATGTCATATTTGTTTTTGAGTATTTTTTGTATTTCATTAAGTATATTTTTATCTTTTTGAGTTAATTGGATTCTTATCTTATAATATCTTTTGCCTTTTACAATACAGTTTGTAGTTTTACTTACATCACTCTCAGCGTCGAAAAAACCGCTTAGAAAATTACTTATGAAATTTTCGTTAGCAAGAATCCATTGTGGGATTTTGATAATTTTTCTTCTTCCAATTGGTAATTCTAGTTTTTTATTTAAAAACCAGTGCAAAACTTTACAGTCAGTTCTAGCTATCCATAAATTGACATTAGGTCTTTTGTAAATTCTTAATTTATGATTAAACTCATCTTTTATTATTTTATTTATAATTTCAAGTTGTTTAATATTATTGTCAGCATAGTCAATCTCATAACTTCCTCTTCCCTGTCTGTTCAAAGTTTTGTTAACATCTTCCAAATAACCATCTCCAAGATGATAGCCTGCTAAATAGGCTAGATCCTTATTTACTCTTTTTGGAATTTTTAGTATATGTGCAGACCTAGCTACCCTCATAACCCCATTTTCTATTATTATATTTTCACCAATATCATATTTTATTATAATTTTATTATTTTTTGAATTCATTACATTCAAAGGATACCTTGCACTTTAGTGCAATGGTAACCTATTCCTCCA